>SKHC01000094.1 GCA_007117145.1 Candidatus Woesearchaeota archaeon | reverse complement strand
TAGTTGTTACTAAAACTATTGAAGAAACCCAAAAGCTACTTGATAAGCAAAGAAAAGAAGTAGAAAAAAGCTTAGCTAACGCTAAGAGAGCTCAAAATGTTTAAATCACTTAGAGAAAAACTTGGAAACGTCCTTGGAAAATTTAGCAAGGAAGTTGAAGAAGAAACAGAAGAAGTAGTTGAAGAAGTCAACGAAGATAAAGTCTTGAACGAAAAATCGAAAAAAGAAGAAAAGGCTGTTGAAGTTGAAAAAAAAGAAGAAATTGCAGACGAGCCAAAAGAAGTAGAAGTTAAAGAAAAAAAAGGATTCTTTGGAAGAGTAAAAGAAAAAATAACAACTACTAGCCTTAGCGAAGACAAATTCGAAGAATTATTCTGGGATGTGGAGCTTGTCCTCATGGAAAACAACGTAGCAAGTGAAGTCATAGAGAAAATAAAATTAGACCTTAAAGAAAACTTAACTAGCACGAGAATAAATAGAGGAGGGATAGAAGGTATAATTAAAGAAACATTGAAAGAGAGTATAGAAGAAATCTTAGATCAAGAAAAAATTGACTTAGAAAAAGAGATTGAAAAGAAAAAACCATATATTATCTCTATGATTGGAGTAAATGGGAGTGGAAAAACAACTACTTTGGCTAAACTTGCCTATAAATTAAAGAAAAAGTATAGCATAGTAATTGCAGCAAGTGACACATTCAGAGCAGCTGCGATAGACCAACTTCAAGAACACGCAGATAAGCTTGGAATTAAACTTATAAAACACGATTATAAATCAGACCCTACAGCGGTCGCATTTGATGCGATAAAACATGCTGAAAAGCAAAACATAGACGTTGTGATAATAGATACTGCTGGGAGATTGCACAGCAATGACAACTTGATGATGGAACTAAAAAAGCTAGAGAGAGTTTGCAAACCAGACATGAAAATATTTGTAGGAGAGAGCATAACTGGCAATGACTGCGTAGAACAAGCAAGAACGTATAACGAGATGGTTGGAATTGATGGAATAATCTTAAGTAAAGTTGACGTTGACGATAAAGGTGGAGCTGCTATAAGTGTTAGTAAGATAACAGGCAAACCAATACTATACTTTGGAAATGGCCAAAGATATGAAGACTTAGAAGAATTCGACAAACAAAAAATTATAGACTCATTAGAGCTCTAAGCACTGGAAACTTGTGCGTAAAACTTATTAATTAAAGGCATACTATGATAATATGATAACTTACTCAAATTCTAAAATAAACACTTTCCAGCAATGTACTAAGAAATACCAGTTTCAATACATAGACAAAGTAGAAACTGACGTCGAAAACACAATTGAAGCATTCATGGGGGATTTAGTTCACAGAACGCTTGAAAAATTGTATAAGGATTTACAGTTTATGACTTTAAATTCTAAAGAAGAATTAGTTAAATACTATGATGAGATGTGGGAATCAGAGTATAGCTCAGCTATACTCATTGTTAAAGAATACGGCCCAGAAAAATACAAAGAAAAAGGCCAGAAAATGATAGAAGAATACTACGACAAGTATACGCCTTTTGACGATGGAAAAACTATCGGGCTTGAAACCACTGATTTTTTTAACTTGGATAAAGATTATCAAATACACGTCAGGATTGACAGATTAGTTGACATGGGAGAAGGTGTGTATGAGATTCACGACTATAAAACTAATAGTAGTCTAAAAACTCAAAAAGAAGCTGATGAGGATAGGCAACTTGCTATTTATTGCATGGGGGTCAAAGAAAAGTATCCTGATGCTAAAAAAATAGTTCTTGTATGGCACTACTTAGCATTTAACAAAGAAATTAGAAGCACAAGAACAGATGAGCAATTGGAAGAGCTTAGAAAAAAAATATTGGAAGATATAAAAAGAATAGAATCAGAAACAGAGTACTCTCCAAGAAAAGGACCTTTATGTGATTACTGCGCGTATAAGAAAATTTGTCCTGCATGGAAACACTTATTTGAAAGTATAGACACAAGCGAAGACTTTGGAAGAAAACTAGTTGACAGATACGCATTACTTAAATCAAAAGAAGAATTCTTGAATAAAAAATTAAACGAAGTCACAGAAAAAATAAAACTGTACTCTGAAAAAAAGAAAGTGACAACTCTTTACGGGGATAAAACGTGCGTTAACATATGGAGTAAAGACGCAGTTAAAGTACCTGGGAAAAATGATCCTAACAGAGCAGAATTCATAAAACAAATTAAAAACTTGAATTTATTTGAAGTTTACAGTGACTTAGATACTTGGGCTTTTGAAAAGGACTTTGAAAAACTAAGTGCAATAGAACAACAAGCACTAAATAGGTATGTGACAAAGAAAAGAATAGAGCGCTTATACTTGAATAAAACTAGTTTATAAAAACATTTATAAATAATCTAGGGGATTAGTAGAAATATGAAAGACAGGGTAGGGGGACTTGCAGTAGTAGAAGGCGTAATGATGCGAAAAGGAGACAAGCTTTGCACAACTGTTAGAAAACCAAATGGAAAAATATTCTCTAAAACGATTAAACACAAAAGCCTAACTAGAAAATATCCTTACTTAGACATACCAATTATTAGAGGAGTGCTTAACTTTTTTGAGTTCCTTGGAATTAGCATAAAAGAAACTATTTGGAGCACTAATGAAAGCTTAGAAAAAGATGAGCAACTCGGAGTAAAAGAAGCAATACTTATGATACTGCTTAGCTTTTTAATAGCGCTTGGATTATTTAAGTTATTACCTTGGTTTATAGCCTCGTTTAGCTTTGAAGGAAACTTACTTGTAAACATAGCTGATGCGATTATAAAAACAAGTATTTTCGTGCTTTACTTGGTTGTTCTTGGCAGGCTTAGTGATACTAAAAGATTATTTGAATACCACGGAGCTGAACACAAAACGATAAATGCTTACGAAAAGAAATTGAAACTCACTGTTTCGAATATAAAAAAACAAAGCTTGATTAACCCAAGGTGTGGAACTACGTTTGTAGTTTTGGTGTTTGTGCTTAGCATATTCTTTTATGTTTTGATACCAGGACATTTCGGATTTTGGAATAACTTCGCGATAAGAATTGTGCTTTTACCATTAATTGCAGGATTTAGCTATGAATTACTCATATTTGGAAGTAAGTACTATCATTATCGAATTGTTCAATTCTTAATGGCACCAGGACTTTGGTTTCAAAAACTCACTACTAGAGAGCCAGATTCATCGCAAATAGAAGTTGCAATACAATCTTTAAAGAAAGTTACTTAAGACCTGTACAATTCATCTCTTGAAATCAGATTCTCAAAATTAATCTTTTCAACTTTAGATTCTAAATGACTAAAAACTTGTTTTTTCAACAGTTTCTTAAAAAGCTTTGTCACCTCACGCTTTTTTTCATCAAGTAAACTGATAGAATGAGATATTTGTTTTAATTCAACGTGCATCTTATTAATTTCAGACGTGATTTCTTCTCTTAAAGCGTAAAGGTTTTGATCTCTTGATATGATGTCATAGCTTAAAAGCTCTTGTTCTTGCTCTAAAGAGTTAAACCTTTTAATCGAAATTGAAATTTGCTCATTTAACATAGAAATAATGATGACAACAGGTGTTTAAATAACCTTTGGTGAAAATATACTATTTTATAATTGTAACAAATGTTTATAAAAAAAGGATGGTGCAATAACATAATAATAGTAAACAAATAAAAGAGGGTGAAACTAATGGTCAATGATTTACCACCACTTAACAATGTGGAAGAAAAAAAAGAGAAGAAAGGATTCTTAAGCAAATTATTCAAAAAAGACAAAACAAAAAAGGAAGAAAAAACAGATTTTGAACTTCCAGTATTTGAAGAAGAACAACCAAAAGCAAATATTCCAAAAGACGATGTAATTGAAGTCTCAACTGAAGAAACCATTGATGGAGAAGAAAACATCACTGAAGAAGATATAGAAAACATAAGAACTGCACTTGGAATTGGTGGAGATAAAAAGAGTGTCCAACAAGACTTTGAAGACCAAGTTGAAAAAGAAAACAAACCCTCAAACTTAAACGATGAGCTTGACCAATTAGTATCAGCTAATAAAAACAAAAAGAAAGAACTGGAACAATCAGTAGCAAAACCAAAAAAGAAAATTGCAACTAAGAAAACTGCGAAACCAAAATCATCAGTTAAAAAGAAAAATAAATCTAAAGCTGTAAAGAAAAAAACAGTTGCTAAACCTTTGGCTGTGAAGAAAAAAACACCTTTGAAGAAAAAAACAGTTAAAAAAGTTGTTAGCACTAAAAAAGCTGCCAAACCTAAAACTGTTAAACGAGTAAAACTAAGTGACTTAGAAAAGAAATCTATGAAGGAACTTAAAGAAATGAAGAAAACTGTGTTGAAAGAACTTCAAAAACTTGAAAGACACAAAAAAGAAGTTGCTCAAATTGATGAAAGACATTCAAAACAGTTAAAAAAAGATAAGGCTGAACTTGCAAAGCTGTCAAAAGAGATTAAGCAAAAAGAAACAAATCTTACAAAACTTAAGAAAGACGTTGAATCTAGCTCTAAGTCATTGGTAAAACTGAAAGGAGACTTGAAAGTTGAAGAAGCTAAACTTGTTGCACTTCAAAAGAAACACTTAACTTTAGAAAAAGAGCTAAAGGATAAGTACCACAAATTAAAAAGTGGTCTGCAAGCAGACTTTGCGAAGCAAAAAAAAGATGTTAACAGTAAGTTATCAAAAGCAGTTAGTGAGATGAACAAAAAAATTAGTGATGCAAAAAACAAGTATGACAAGATAGAAAAAACAGGGCTTGCAAAACAAAAAAGTCTAGAATCAAATATTTCAATGCTTGAAAATAAGAACAAGAAAGCAAAGGAGAGCCTGTCAAAACTTGAAAGAAAAAGCAGACAAGTCCTTGCAACACTAAAAGAAAAGGAAGATCTTTTAACGACTAAAGAGTATGAAATAAAACAAATGCTTGACAATGAGAAAAAGATACTTGAACAACTTCAAGGAACATCTAACAAATCATATGAGAGCATACAAGTTGAAGACACTGAACCAACTCCAGAAGTTGAAGATTCTGATTCTGACTTAGACGTTGATGTCAAACTAGATGATGAATCGGACGCTGATGAGGTTATAAGCCAGCCTAACTTAGACAAATTACCAATTGAGAGTAAGATAGATGAGATTAGAGCTGACTTAAAGAAAGGTAAATCTCAAGAAGCGAAAGTGTTGTACAACGAAGTTAGAAACGAATTTATGAGCTTAGAAGTAAATAAAGAAAAGAAGAAAGAAATCTACGATAGCATAAAATCGTTGTACGAAGAAATCTCATATCTTTGAGATTTCACAATTTTTTTTATCAATTTTAATTTTTATATCTAAGAATTTTTCTGCAGTGTAGATTGCACTTATAATGTGATTAGTTATTTTATCAGACTGAATAACTCCTTTTTGTGTTGCAAGTAGAGGTATTAACTGATCTGCTAAGTAGTGATCAACACCTTCACCTGTGTTTAACAACTCAATCATTTCTTTAGAAGAATTTTTAGCTAAGTAATCTATATCTGAATGAATCTTTGATATGCCTATGTTAAAGTTCTCAAACTGAGCTTTTAAGAGTAATCCTGAGCCTTGACTTAAACTATGACTATACACGTTTTGGTTAAGTCTTGGAGCTTCTAAATCTGAAAGATACACGTTTAAAGCTGAGTTTAAGTTCTCTAAGACTTCCAATTTTTGAAGTTCAAAGCTTGCATGAGCTTGGCTTCTAAGTGTTTGCAATCTTCCTCTATCTCTGAAATTTAACTCTTGAGTGTTACTGGTTTTATTTGACTGGAACGAAAAATCTACTTCTCCAAATCCTTTAGGGTAATATCCTCTTCTGTTTATCTCAAATTTCATGTTTTTAAAGTTGAAATTGGACAAATAGATTTGTTTAAAAAAATCACACCCTGGACTGAACGGGACGTCTGTACCTCCTATTATTTTAAATTTGAACCTGTGCCCTGACAAGTAGCATGGAAGAAAAACACTTTGAAGTAACAGAGTTATTGCACCTGCTGTTTTAATATCTAACGTGTATGTCCCTCCTTTTTGAATTTTTTCAGGGAAGAATTCTACTTGTGAGCTTCCAATACTAGCTCCCGTAATCTTAGAATTCGAAACTAGTTTTGCAAGTTCTAAGCATTTTAAGTGTTGATGAGCTAAACCTTTTTTTGGTCTATTTTTCCTTATGTTTACTATTCTAAAAGGTTTTTGAGTTAGAAGGCTAAATGTTATAGCGTTTCTTAAAATCCCCCCACCTCCTTCTCCGAAAGAGCCATCTATTTCAATCATTTTGTGTTTTTCA
Organism: Candidatus Woesearchaeota archaeon; assembly: GCA_007117145.1. Classification (GTDB taxonomy): domain Archaea; phylum Nanobdellota; class Nanobdellia; order Woesearchaeales; family 21-14-0-10-32-9; genus SKIS01. Next base: position 12,885 of record SKHC01000094.1, on the reverse strand, counting down.
AAGTCGGAAATAAAATAACATCTCTAATACTGTTTTGATCTAATAATAGCATAACCATTCTATCTATTCCAAGCCCGATACCACCTGTTGGAGGCATACCATACTCCATTGCTTCTATGAAATCAGCATCGAATGGATTTGCCTCTAAATCACCTTTCTTTAATTCTTTAGCTTGCTCTTCTAAAAGCTTTTTTTGAAGTAATGGATCATTTAACTCTGAATAAGCGTTTCCAAGCTCCATACCCATACAGAAAGGCTCAAATCTTTCTATTAACCTGTTATCTTCTCTATGCAATTTACAAAGAGGGGTGGTCTCTTTTGGATGATCTATTATGAATGTTGGCTGAATTATTTTTTCCTCACAATGATGCTCAAATATAGCTTGAACTAGATTGCCCCAACTTTCTTGCTTGTCAAACTTAATTTTATTCTTTTTTACGTGTTCTAATAATTGTTTCTCAGACATTTTACTTGCATCAATTTTTGCGTGTTGTTTTATTGAATCAAGCATTGTAACTCTTGGCCAAGGAGCCTTAAAATCTAATGATTGGCCTTGATATTTAACTTTAGTTGAACCATTTGCTTTGATGGCTGTGTACTCAAATATTTTCTCAAATAAATCCATCATATCATTGTAATCAGCGTATGTCTTATAAGCTTCAAGCATGGTGAACTCTGGGTTGTGAGTTGTATCTATTCCTTCGTTTCTAAAATTCTTATTTATATCATAGACTTTAGAAAGTCCACCTATGATTAACCTCTTCAAATATAGCTCAGGGCTAATTCTTAAGAATAAGTCTTGTTTTAACTCGTTATGATACGTTTTGAAAGGCCTAGCGTTAGCTCCACCATAAACTGGGTGTAGAATTGGGGTTTCAACTTCTAAAAAGCCTTGTTTGTTTAAGTATTCTCTAACTGCGTTTAATATTTGAGTTCTTTTAATAAATGTTTGTTGCGTGCTTGAGTTTACTAATAAGTCTAAGTACCTTTTTCTATATCTAAGCTCAACGTCTTGCAAGCCTTTGTGTTTATCTGGAAGTGGCCTTATGCTTTTAGATAAGAAATGAAGTTTGGCTGTGTATATTGAGAGTTCTCCAACTTTCGTTGTAAATGCCTCACCTTCTGCTCCAACAAAGTCTCCTATGTCTAAGAGTTTTACTAACTCAAAGTTTTTTGTTTCATCTTTTTTTATGAATAGCTGTATTGATTCTAACTCATCTTTAATTGTAATAAATACTACTTTACCCATGTTTCTTAAAAGAATTATTCTTCCTGCTACGTTGTATTTTTTGCCTGTATGGGTTTGTGGCTTTAAATTTTGATGATTTTCTTTAATCTTTGTAATAGAATGTTTTGATTTTTCGAAGTTGTGAGGGAAAGGATCTTGTATTTTTGAGATTTTATCTAACTTGTTTAATCTTTCTTGTATTAATTGGTTGATTGGTTCCATTGCTTTTAAAACTCGCTGGATGTTTATAAATATTTTTGTCAAAAACAATATAAAACAACTAGTTTTACTGTTTATTATGATTATACTTGGAATTGAAAGTACAGCACACACTTTTGGAGCTAGCGTGTTTGATGGAAAGAATATACTTAGCAACGAAAAAAAAGCTTATACTACTATGAGTGGAGGTATGATTCCAGCAAAAGTCGCTGACCACCACGTCGAGCACGGAGCTGAAATTATGAGTTTGGCTTTAAAAAAGGCGGGTATGACTTTTGAAGATATTGACGTGATTGCATATAGTGCCAGTCCTGGGATTGGACATATGCTTAGAATTGGAGCTGTTTTTGCTAGAACACTTAGTTTAAAGCTTAACAAACCTTTAATTCCTGTCAATCACTGCATTGCTCACCTTGAGATTGGAAGGTTTTTATCTGGGTTTGATGATCCTTTGCTACTTTATGCTAGTGGGGCAAATACTCAAGTTATTGCTTATGAAAGTGGTAGATACAGGGTTTTTGGAGAAACACTAGATATTGGTATTGGAAACTTCTTAGATAGCGTTGGAAGAACAATGAAACTTGGATTTCCAGCAGGACCTAAGATTGAAAAACTTGCACTTGAAAGCACTAACTATATTGAATTACCATACAACGTTAAAGGAATGGATGTTAGCTTTGGAGGATTGCTTACAAACGTGAAAAATAAGTTAAACCAAGGATATAAACTAGAAGATCTTTGCTTTAGCATACAAGAAACAGTGTTTGCAATGCTAGTTGAAGTATGTGAAAGAGCAATAGCTCACACAGGAAAAAAACAAGTCGTGCTTGGAGGAGGTGTTGGTTGTAATAAACGGCTTAAAGAAATGCTAAAGAAAATGTGTGATGAGCGAGGTATAGACTTTTACAGCCCAGAAAACGAGTTCTTGGTTGATAATGCTGCGATGATAGCTGTGGCTGGACATTACTCTTTAGAAACTATTGAAGTGGCTAAAAGTTATATTGACCCATATCTTAGGACTGACGAAGTTGAGATTAAGTATAGAAACTAATTGCTTGACAGTACTTGGGTTAGAATGGTGCCTGAAGTCATGTAACTGTTTACCCCCCCAATTCTTTTATAATTAAGTTCAAGTCTGATTCTTTGAACATCACCTAATAACAATTGAGATGTTGGATTTGCGTTAATTGTGATATTTTCGTTTTGTCCTCTGTTTATCCTTTTAGAGTCGGTATGATTTCCTGAGAAGTGAGACGAGCTATACGTGATATTTGTTATGTTAATGTCTACTCTGTGATTATTTGAAATGACTAACTGTATAGTCCCATTATCATATAAAGCCCATTCAACGCAATCAAACTGAGCACCGACATCACAATACTGATTTAAATATCTTTCTGGAGTTAAAATGTTAAAGTACATCAAAGTTCCAATGGCTAAAGTTATGGCCATTATGGCCCAACCATAGGTGAATAAGAATTCTACTGAAGCTTGCCCTCTTTTTTTGTTCATAGAAGCAAATTATTGACAATTAGGTATTTAAAGATTGTTATTAACTAGGAGAAATGGGGGAATGTATGGTTCCGCTGACTCTATACGTGTTTGAGCTTTGGTTTGCTTGGAAGTAAAACGCGAGGTTTATGCTTGCAGTGGCTTTTTCAACAGCGTTAACTGGAAGATCAATGAAAACATCCTCAACTCTTCGAGGCCTGAGGATAAAAGAATTTGAAGTATTTTCTTGTACGTTTAGGTATTTCACTGTGACTTCGGTGATGTTTATGCTTGTTTGGAAATCACTTCTAAGTTTTAGATGAACTGTGTTATTATCGTAGACTGCGTACTCAACACATTGTATTTGGCTTGAGAGCTCACATCGTTGTTGCACGAAGGTATCTGGATTTGCTAAGTTAAAGTACGTTAAAGCCCCAATTGAGACTGCTATTGCAAGTACGGCCCATCCATACGTAAATAAAAATTCTATCGAGGCTTGCGCTTTTAACATGGTTAAAATACTTTATTTAATGTATATAAAGGTTATTATTGGTTCTTTTTAGAATAAATCATATTTTTGCAATATTTTTCACAAAAATATATATAGAAGCTCGTATTATAGGATTATTCTTTAGTAACGTAGAGGAACTAAATCTAGGATCGAGATAGGTCTTGAAATAAGGAAAAGCGAAACATTTAAATATATTAAAACTAAGAAGTAGTAACATGAGTGAGTGTATAACGGTTAATATGAGCAATAAAGAACTATTAAAGAAAGTAGTAATTGAACTAGTAGACGAAGAAGCAATCCCTATCGTGATGTATTTAAGAGGAAAAACTAAGATAAGTGAGTTTATAATAGCAGAAGAATTAGAGCTTGAAATACATAAAACGAGGTTTCTTCTATACAAATTACTAGAGCACAATATCGTCAGTTTTATCAGAAAAAAAGACAAAATAAAGGGGTGGTATATTTGTTACTGGGATTTAAACGAACACATGCTAGATCACCTCGAAAAAAAAATTGACAAAGACAAGATTGAAAAACTGAAACTTAGACTAAAAAGAGAAGAAGATAACCAATTCTATTTGTGCAGGAATGCTTGCACAAGAGTAGATTTTGACCAAGCAATGGAATTTAGCTTTAAATGTCCTGAATGTGGTGAGCTTATGAACTTACAAGATAATTCTAGAACTATTGAGTTCTTACGTGAAAGGATAAAAGACTTAAAAGACGAAGGTAGTAGTAGCTAATGAACCTCTTAAATGACATTGAAATTTTCGACTTAGGATTATACTATGAAGAGACGCTTATCATTTCTGATTTACACATAGGATTTGATGAAGAGATGAAAAGCAAAGGTGTTTTGATTCCATATAGTCACTTTGATGATGTATTCTCTAAAATAAAAGAAATGCTTAACGAATTAAAACCTGAAAGGGTTGTAATTAATGGAGATTTAAAGCATGAATATGGCAGAGTTAGTAAGAGTGAAAAAGAAAACATAACTAAGCTTGCAAAATATATAATGGCTAGATGTGAACTTATAATTATTAAAGGCAATCACGATGTAATGCTCGGATTTATATTAGAGGGACTCGGAGTTGAAATTCACGATAGTTTTGTTGTTGGCGAATTGTTTATATGCCACGGAGATAGGGTTATTGAGAATGATAAATCAATTATTGTTATTGGCCACGAACACCCAACACTGGAACTAACTGAGAGCGGACGCAAAGAAAGGTACAAGTGTTTTCTTAAAGGAAAGTATAAAGACAAAACACTGATAGTTTTACCTGCATTTAGCCCTACATCTATGGGGATGAATGTATTATTAAACGATAGGATGAGTCCATATCTTGAACGAATGGATGGATTCGAAGTAATTGTAGCTGAAGCTAACGGAATGAAATTTGGAACTGTTGGCGAACTAAAAGTGATGATGAAATGAAAAGAGAAGACTTAACAGCTAAGTATGTATTGCTTGATGTTATGATAGATGATGGAAAAATTCATGGTTGCAAGGATTATCTTCAAAAAAACGTATTTTATGAATTTAATCAAAATCTTGGAAAAATTCAAAGAATTGTACGCTTTGATAACCAACCCGGAAACTACGCTGTGGTAAAAGATCGACTTATTAGGATTGAAAGAACACAAAACGAGTACGAAGGATTGGAAGACAAGATTATTAGAAAACTAGAAGAAGGATACAGAATTGGCTAAATCAAATTATTGTGTAAATACTGCCTTTTAAGATTCTTCACAAAATTCTTACCATAAACTGTATGAGTGTTTTCTTTTACTGTTTTACTACTGCTAATTTTATCTATCATTTCATGAGTGACTTCATCAATTGACTGATTCGCATTTATTCTAAGTATTTCTCTTTCAGGTTGATATGCTAAGAGTTTTTCGATAGCTAATTCTTGCATATCATATAGTTTTTCTTGAAATCTTTCTTCTTCAAATTGCTCTGTCACACCTCGTCTTTTTTCTTTTCTTTTTAGAGCTTCACTTACAGGTAAATCAAAAACAAGTGTCAAATGAGGAATAATTGCACCATAATCTTTCTTGTACCCATGCATATCATAGAGTTTATCAAATTCAATACCTTGAGTTAGCTGATACGAAAGAGTAGACAAATCATACCTGTTAATAAGAGCATAGTCTCCTTCTGCAAGTCTTGGCAAAATAAAATTATGAGTATGCAACTTTCTATCATTAACAAAAAGCTTAGCAGCTGTAGTCCCTTCAACTCCTTCATCTGTTCTAATACCTGCACATATCTTTTTACCATAAGAAGTTTTCTTTGTAGGTTCTCTTGAAAGCCAAAACGTTGAATACTTATCTCCAATGAAATTATTCTCATCATTAGTTATAGCATCAACTAGCTTTGTAACTTGCGTGTTCTTACCTGAACCATCAATTCCCTCAAATGTAATAAATAAATTATTTGTCATTTTCATCCTCTATCATAAAACTGTTGTTTTGAACTTGGATCTGGCTTTTCATCTTTTAACTTTAAACCTGAAAGCAAAGGATTAATATTTTCTATAAGCTGACCTAACTTGTGTGCTTGCTCTCTATAATTTATATGCCCTCCAGGTCTTGTTCTAAGCTTTGTTATGTAATTTACATCCTGAGGAGTCATATGCATACTTATCCTAGCTGAATGACCTAAAGGCAAAAGATTTTGAATAACTGAGTAATCACTTTCTTTACCAACTACTTTTTCTAGTGTGTCTTGGAAATCTACTATGTTATCATAATGCCTATTCATAAGATCTAAGTAATTAACTTTTAATTCTTCAAATTCTGGGATGTTTAGATAGGACGGAACACCAAACCCATTATTTACCGTTTCTTTTGCTGTGGTTCTCGTTAAGCCAAGCTGATATATTGTAGGCAAGCCTTGAATAAATCTACCAACTGACTTGTGGCGATTCCAATCTCTTATTTCTCCAAGCTGAGTATCAAGGGTTGCTACTAATCCAGTGGTTCTAAATATACCTGGCAACTCATCGTGATGCGTGTAGTTGGAAAAAATATGCTGACTTAACGCTTTTTTCTTATTTAAACTTAAATTATCAATCCAATTCATGATTTTATTTCTTGAATTCAAGTTTGGCACGTTAGCAAGATATAACTGAGTGATTGCAGCTAAAGCCATATCTGAATTTGAAAGAGCTGTTTTTTGCTCATTTAATTTCACACTTTTAAATCTAGTTTGTCTATCATTTGTTGTCAATTCTTTAATCAGATTTTTAGTTGTGGTATTTGGCTTTGTATATTTAAGTAATGTAGGTGCTTCTGCTTTAATGCCTAGATCTTCTTCAATGAATGTATCTGGAGCTAGAAGGTTGTTCAATAAAAAGCCAGTTCTTCTAAATATTTCCATGTCGTGTCCTTTCATGTAGCTTATGTGTCTCTCCCAATCTCTAGCTGAGGTTTCATAAGCAAATCCTGTGTTTTGACCAAGGAGCAACATGAACCTTGCGGTGTCAAGACTTCTTGAAGTAAATGCGTTTTTCGCCTTTTTTGGGACAGGTCCATAAAAATCTTCATATTTTTCTTGAATATCAGCTAGAAAACCTTGAAAATTCTTAAGTTGAGCAAAACCAATACTTTGATATTCATTGCTTAATAATTCTAAGTCTTTAGAATCTAAATCTATCGGAACATAATTTTTGATTTCATGTAATGGTTTATCAGTGAACTCGACTTGGTATCTTGTAGATTTTTCTTGACCACTATTAATGTAACCTCTGTGAAACAAAGCGAAAGGGACAATCATAGGTACATTGTTAAAATGAACATCTAATCTTGCACCATCAGCAACACTGCCATGGCCATAACCTTTATATGTAACATCTAGTTTAGCATCGGGGTCAACACCTTTCTCTCCCATCTCTATAGCAATAGCTTTTGTATCTCCTGGTGCTCTACTATGCCTTGCAGCAAGCCAACCCTTATATGCTGCGCTCCTAACTTTAGGGTTGCCATGACTGGATATTAAAGAAAAACCTGATTTATCATCAGTTATCTCTAACAGGGATAAACCTTTCGCTGGAAAATGACTAGAATATTTGAGGTTTAATTGCTTGTTCACTTTGAATCACATCCCCCACCTCAAGTTAATGAATTTGTTTATTGTTTAAATATTTTTAGGTAGTGTAGGTTGTTGTAGATTAGTTTTATATAAAAACGAATGTTTCTATTTTTATGACTATTGAGCTTTTAAAAAAACCTTTTAGTGACAAAGAGATTTATGAGACTTTTAACCCAGTTATAAAGCAATGGTGGAACTCTAGATTTGAAAGGTTTAGCCCCCCGCAAAAGTATAGCATAGTAAATATTCACAATTTTAAAAATACGCTGATTAGCAGTCCAACAGGTAGTGGTAAGACTTTAAGTGCTTTCGTATCTATTCTTAACGAGCTTTGCAGTCTTAGCGCTTTAAATAAGTTAGAAGATCAAGTTTACTGTATATATGTAAGTCCTCTTAAAGCATTAAGTAATGATATAGAACGGAACTTAAACGAGCCTTTAGAAGAGATTAAACAGATTTATGATAAGAAGATTAAAGATAAAAAGAACAAGTTAAAGATAAGAGTTGGGGTTAGAACTGGAGATACTAGCCAAAGTAAAAAGAGCGGGATGGTTAGAAAACCTCCTCATATTCTTATAACTACTCCTGAGAGTTTGGCTATAATGCTTACTAGTAAGGTGTTTAAAGAAAAACTGGCTAAAGCAAGATGGGTTATCATAGACGAAATTCATAGTTTAGCTGGAAACAAAAGAGGGGTGCATCTTAGTATAAGTCTTGAAAGACTAGCACAAAAAAGTGATTTTTGCAGGATTGGTCTGAGTGCAACGGTAAGTCCACTGGAAGAGGTTGCTAAGTTCTTGGTAGGATTTGAAGGAGAAAAGGTTAGAGCATGTGACATCGTTGATGTGACTGAAATTAAAAAACACGATTTAAAGGTTATAAGTCCTGCTGAAAACTTAATACTTGAAGATTTTAAGAATATACAAAGAAATACTTATAGAATTCTAAATGACTTGATTTCAGCCCATAAAACAACTCTTGTATTCACTAATACTCGAAGCGCAACTGAAAGGGTTGTTTACAACTTAAAAGAAAAATATCCTGGGGTGTATCGAGTAGAAGGTCAAGAGTTAATTGGAGCTCACCACGCAAGCTTAAGTTTAGAGCATAGGATTAAAATAGAAACTGACTTGAAATTAGGCAGACTTAAAGCTGTTGTTTGCAGTACGAGTTTAGAGCTTGGAATCGACATTGGAAGCATAGACTTGGTAGTGCTTCTTGGAAGTCCAAAGAGCACTGCTCGAGCACTTCAAAGGATTGGAAGAGCGGGCCACGGATTAGCTGAAGTTAGCCAAGGCAGAATTATTGTACTTGACAGAGATGACTTGGTTGAATGTAGCGTATTGCTTAAAAGCGCTGTAGAAAAAAAGATTGACAAGATAAGAATTCAAAAAAATGCGTACGATGTTTTGGCCCAGCAAATCTTTGGGATTGCAATTGAAGACAAGATTAGTATTGATGATTTGTATAGGCTGATTAGAAGGAGCTATTGTTATAGTGAACTTGGAATTGAAGATTTCAAAGAAGTACTTAAGTATTTAGCAGGAGAATATGTAAGTCTTGAAGAGAGAAACGTTTACGCTAAGATATGGATAGATGATGGTATGATTGGCAAGAAAGGAAAACTTGCAAGAGTCATATACATGACTAACGTTGGCACAATCCCTGATGAAACTAATGTCAGAGTAAAAGTTGGAGGCGTCGTGGTTGGATTTATCAGCGAAGGTTTTCTTGAGAGACTAAACAAAGGAGATGTGTTTGTTTTAGGAGGACAAACATATGAATTTAGGTATGCTCAGGGACTTACTGCTTTTGTAAACGCAGATGTTAGAAGACCTCCAACAGTTCCAAGTTGGCAAAGCGAAATGCTCCCACTTAGTTTTGATTTGGCAATGGAAATACAAGTATTTAGAAGATATATGAACGAATACTTTGAAAGCGGAGTTGACTCTTTAGATGTTAAGAATTTTATTAGGGATTATTTATATGTGGATGAAAACGGAGTTAATAGCATATATGAGTATTTTAAAGAGCAATTCTTGTTTAGCCAAATTCCACACGAAAACAAGTTGGTATTGGAACATTATACTGATGAGAAAAATAAGTATTTCATATTCCACAGTTTATATGGACGAAGGGTAAACGATGTACTTAGCAGAGCTATAAGTTATATGATTGGAAGATATCACAAACGAGATGTGGAAATGAACATTAATGATAACGGATTTTATGTTATCGTACCTAAATCTGTAAATATTCAAATGATGAAGATATTTAGTATGTTAAACGAAGAAAACCTTCGAGATGTTATGAGTAGAGCACTAGACAAAACTGAGGTTTTAAGTAGAAGATTTAGGCATTGTGCCAGTAGAGCACTTATGATTATAAAAAACTATAAAGGAAATAGCAAAAGTGTTAGTAGGCAACAACTAAACAGTAAACTTTTGATAAGCGCTGTTAGACGAATTGACCCTAACTTCATCATATTAAAAGAAGCAAAAAGAGAGGTAATGGAAGACTTAATGGATATTGTAAGTGCAGGCATTGTCTTAGAAGATATAAACTCTGGAAAGGTAAGAGTCGTCGAAACTTTTGGAGATGTACCAAGTCCATTTGCATTTAACCTCATAAGTATGGGGTACGGAGATATAATGAAGATGGATGACAAACAAGCATTTCTAAAACGAATGCACGAATACGTACAAGCAAAAATAGCACTGAAAAACAAAAAATTATGATAATATGTTGTTTTTACAATAAGACTCACAGCTTAAAATGAAATCTCTTGGAGTATAACTTTTATTGTATAACTCTATTATAGCATTATGTGGTATGATGTCTTGAGACTCACCTAACCTGTCTTTTACTATATTTATAGCATCTTTTTGAGTAAAATTATCTAAGTTTATTATGACTTGAAAATCTTGCTCAAAGCCTTTAGGTATTATGAAACTTGTATCACTACTCACAAACAATATGGATTTTATCTTATTTTCATGATTTTTATAAGAAAAAGCTTGACTTATAGGGACTTTGTGAGCTTCATCAACGAAAACAATTACTTCAGCTGACTTTATTTTAAAGAGCCTAGAAAATATGTTACCTGCATTTTTTATTATTTTATCGTAGTTTAACTCTTCTTTTGAAAAAGCATTGTAGTAAAAAATTTTTCTCTTCCCACCATAAAGCTTAATTATTTGCTTTAAAATCGTGGTTTTACCTGTACCATAAACACCTTTTAACAACACGTTATGATTAGCTTCTAAACTTTTCTTAATAAGTCCTAACACGTCTTTGTCATCAAAAAACAACTTGTACTTTGTGTTTGGCTTTATTGAAAAAGGGTTCTTCTTATATCCTAACTCATTATACCAAGTCAAATTAACATCCTCCTAATAAAATGAATATCTATCTTTCTTGAAAAATCTTTCCTTGAATTAGCATAGTGAACTGCGATTTTTTCACAGTTGCTTAAAAAGTCCTCAAATCCTTTTGATTTTGAATAAATTACATCAAGATGCTCATCATTGAATATTTTACCTTTTAATCTGTTTGAGACTATTTTAATTGCTGAATCTTTTGTCATATTTGATAAATCGATGTATTTACTACCAACTCTACTCATAATACTTGGAGGGATTTCAACTAATTCATCTGCTTTGTAAATGATTACGGCTGACTTTATGTATTCTTGATCGTAGAAGTATTGTAGCCTGTGATAAAACTTGGGATTGAAATTGAAAGCGTTATCAATTATTAGCACTATGTTCTTTGGATATAATTTTAATAGCCTTCTATGCATTGGTTGCACTGAGAGAAGAATGTCTTCTATGTCTACGTTCTTGTTGTAATGCTTTAGGTCTATGTATAGATTTTTTTGTTTTGGTTTAATTGTATTTAATACTTCTAATGCGAAACGAGTCTTACCTGAATTTTTCTCACCTCTAACTATTACTATACTGTCTGACTCCACGTAGTATAATAGGTCTTTTAGTTTTGGAATGTCTTTAACTATTAGATCTGCGTTTATCTTAGGATTTTTCAAAAACGGATTCCTTGACAATTGAAATTTTTTATACCAACTCATGTTAATACTCCTTGCTATCCAATCTTTTTTGTAGGTTAAACACTTTTCCTGTCTGCCTTGAAGCTTTAACGTAATAACCTTTCTTTGTGTTGTAATCTATCTTTTTATTGAGCCATTTTATTCTAATGGTCAGACCTTGCCTTGTACTTGTAAAATAATAGGTTGTAAATGCAAGTACAGCGATGACTAGTAAAAATGCCGGTATTTTGAATAAAGTAGTTATTTCCACGATGATTAACACCTATTATGTAGTAGTAACTGCTTAGAATTATTTAAATATTCCTCTTTAAAGATAGTTATCCATATCTTCAAGAGATATTTTATGAGGATTTAAGTGTTTGATTCTATCTGATAAATCAGTGTATTCTATCAATGGAATTTGATGACCTATAACTGTTGTTGTATCTCCATTATTGTGGTTGACTTCTATGCTTTTTGCTAGTTTTTCTATGTTTTCTTGAGAGTAATCAGGTATGGAAAATCTGTCCTTTACAGTTATTGTTTGACTAAAAGTACCATACTCCTTTACTCGTTGCTCTTTTATTAATTTGGCAATTGTGTAGCTTGTAGCTAGCAAGTTTGTGTAGAATTTTTTCGAATCCATATTTAAAGGGAGTTTTGGAAGTCTTGGCTCTAATGGAATATTGGTAAAGAGCATAGTTGTATGGTTTGCTCTAGTTTTATAGTAGTTGATCGCATTTAAAGTTACAAAATTAGATGTATCTATGTATTTTTTAATGGCTGTTTTTAAGTATTTTTTGGGCAGAGAATCAATTTCATTTTCAACGTATTCTTTTGCTTGTTTTAAATACTTAAGGTCTTGTCCAAAATCATCAGAGGTTATATTTAATATTAGTTTGTTTGGTTGAACTATTTCCAAATACTTTTTTAAACGCTCATAACCCTCTATATCGTAGGTGTCTACTCCTAATAATGTTAATGACATAATTCGTAAAATCACTAACTACTATATAAAAGTTACTACTGCGAAGTAAAACTTTATAAATCTGTTTTGTTTACCACATATTCATGATTGACATTCGAATATTGGATGAATTGAACTTTGGACAGAGAATAAAACACGAAGAAGCCGACATATTAAGCAAAGTCCAAAAATACTTCGGAACTACTGCTACTGCACTTGTGCCTCAATACGCACTAAGAAAGGCGTATGAAAGAGAATCTATACATCCAGAAACTAAATATGGAAATGCGCACATGGTAGCAATTAGTGATGATTTCAAGCT
>SKHC01000004.1 GCA_007117145.1 Candidatus Woesearchaeota archaeon | reverse complement strand
TCTTGTTTTTGCAGATCACGGTAATTGTGAGGAGATGTCAGGTGTTCATCAAACCAGTCATACTTTAAATGATGTAGACTTAATCTTGGTTTCTAAGAAGAAAGAATTGCAAAAGAAGATGATTAAGCTTAAATATGGTGGGCTTAGTGATGTGGCTCCAACTTGCCTTGATCTTTTGGGTTTAGATAAACCTGAAGGTATGACTGGTGTGAGTTTGATAAAAAAGAAGAGTTTTCTTAGACGATTATTTGGGTTTTGATAAAAAAGAATTGAGTATTAAATAGTACTTGTTATTAAGTCAATTTCATCACTTTTTAGTTATTATGTTTAAAGAATAACCTTTTATATTATTAGTTTTATTTACCTTATTATGAGATTCGTTGTTGCGTCAGATCATGCTGGCAAAAAAGTTAAAGATAAGTTTTTGAGAGTGCTTGAAGACTTAGGAGTTGAATTTGAAGATTTGAGCCCGAAGAATTCTTCAGGTGATGACTATCCTGATTTTGCCGGCTTGGTTGCAAGAAAGGTTGGAGAAGATTTTGGTTTTTTAGCTTGTGGCACAGGTATTGGTATAAGTATAGCTGCAAACAGGCATAAAAACGTGAGGGCTGCTCTTGCTTATAATTCTGATGATGCTCGCATGTCAAGAGCGCATAATAATGCTAATGTCTTAGTTCTTAGTGGCTCTAAGGAATTTAGCGAGGAAGATATTAAAGGTATAGTGGTTGAGTTTTTGGAAACTAAATTTGAAGGGGGAAGACATAAGAGGCGTGTTGATAAACTCTCTTAATATTTGGTGAAGATGAGCAAAATTAGAGATGATTTTAAAAAAGGGGTTACTAAGTTTAAAGGTTATCAGAAAGATTTTGATGCTAGAGTTAAAAAAGAGTATCAAAAGGTTCGTGAACGTATTCATTTGAATAGGCGTATGAAAGCCCTCGTTTTTTTTATAATTCTTGGAACTTTGTTTTTAATACCTGGTTTTATGAACTTGTTTAACCCTGAGATTATTAGAGATGTTGTTTTAGGCTTTGGTGTTTGGGGTCATGTTGTTTTTGCAATTATCTACTTAATATTTTTATTTATTCCTTTTGGTAGCACTGTTACAACTGTGGCTGCAGGTCTTATTTACGGAGCCTTTATTGGTAGTATAGTGGTATTAATGTTAACTGTGTTTCTAAGTGTTATTCCTTTTCTTGTTGCAAGAAAGCTTGGTCGTGGCTGGGTTGAAAAAAAAGTTGAAGATTTCAATGTTGAGAAGTATTTGAATAAGATTAACGAGAATAGTTTCATCATATTGTTTTATTTGCGTCTTATTCCAAGTGTTCCTTACGAGTTTCAAAATTATCTTGCAGGTCTTACAAATATTAGTATTCCAAAGTATATGCTTGCCACACTTCTTGGTATATTTCCCATCATATACATTTTGACTTATCTTGGAAATAGCTTGACAGATATTGGAGGCAAAGACTTTTGGACTGCCGTTGTTCTTTTTTTAACGGCTTTGATTTTACCGCCGATTATTTACTTCATCAAAGTCAAATTCTTTAGTTTGAAGAAGTGATTAAAACTTTGAATACTTTGCAGTGTTTGCTAAGAAGTCTTCTATTCTTAGGAGTTGGTTATACTTTGCTGTTCTCTCTCCTCTGGCTGGTGCTCCAAGTTTGATCTGACCTGCTTTTATTGCGATTGCAAGGTCTGAGATATAGCTATCTTCTGTTTCTCCGCTTCTGTGACTCACCATGATTTTCCAACCATTGAGTTTTGCTAGGTGGGCAGCTTCCATTGCTTTTGTTATTGAGCCTATCTGATTTATTTTTAATAACAATGCGTTGCATAGCTTTTTTTCTACTGCTAATTGTATTCTTTTTGTATTGGTAACTGTTAAGTCATCTCCAACTATTTGAATTTTTGAGCCTATTTTCTTTGTGAGTTTAGCCCAGTTTTCAAAATCGTCTTGGTCAAATGGATCTTCTATGCTTATTATTGGGTGTTTTTTTACTAGCTCTTCATAGTATTTTACTAGTTCTGCTCCTTGCACCGTTTTTCCTTTTTCAACTTCGTACTTACCTTTTTTATAGAATTCTGAAGCTGCAGCATCTATGGCTATTCCTATTTTTCTTAGGTGTCCTGCTTTTAACGCTGCGGTTTCTATTAATAGTAATGCTTCTTTTGCTGTTTTTATTGGTGGTGCGAATCCTCCTTCGTCTCCTACGGTTGTTGCTTGTTTGCCGTATTTGTTTTCTAATATTTTTTTTAGTTCTTGGTATATCTCTGCGATTATCTGTACTGCTTCGCTGAAGCTTTTTGCTTTTATTGGTGCTATCATGAATTCTTGTATGTTTAACTCGTTTCCTGCATGTACTCCGCCGTTTATGATGTTTGCAAAAGGTATTGGTATTTCATACGTTGAGTTATCGTATAGTGCTGATAAGTACTCGAATAAGTGTAATTTGTGGCTTTGAGCACCAGCTCTTGTTGCTGCCATGCTTATTGCTAGTGCTGTGTTGCTTCCAATTTTCTCTAGGTTTTCTGTTCCATCTATTTCTTGGAGCATTTCATCTATTTCTCTTTGTTCATCTATAAGTGTTCCTTGAAGTTTCTTGTTTAAAGTGGTGTTTATTATGTTTACTGCTGTTAAAACTGATTTTCCGTGGTAAATTTTTTTTTTGTCTCTTTTTTCTTTTGCTTCGTATATCCCAGTGCTAGCTCCGCTTGGAACACTTGCTGAGCCGATGCTTGAATTAGTAAGTAAATCAACTTCTATCGTCGGAGTCCCTCTAGAATCTAGTATTTGTCTTGCGTGAATTTTTTGTATTCTCAAAATGTATCCCCCTCTTTTTTATGTTTTATATGTTGTTTTGATATTTAAATATTGCTCGTTTTTTATTATATTGAAAAAGAATAAGTTTTTATACTTAAAAATGCATTTGTTTGTGTTAAATAAAACGTTCAAGAGGTTGATCGAATATGGCTGCTAAAAAAGCAAAGTCTGCAAAGAAGGCTGCTCCTGCTAAGAAAAAGAAATAAGTACTTTATTTCGAAGGGAAGCTAGCTCATTTTTTTGATTGTTTAATTCTTTTATATCGTGATTTTTTGGCCTTGGTTTATTTTGTGTTTTTTTATGCTGTTTTCTGGCATTTCTATGCATATCTTAGATTTTTCTTTAAATTTGTGGGTTTGAAATGGTTTTAGTGTTGTTAGCTCTTGAACTTTTCCTTCTTGGTTTAGTGTTACCACGTCTATTGTTTGGAATACGAAGTACATGTGCAGCGATATTTTTTGTGGTTTTTCAAAGTAGAATACGTGTGCTTCATCATTTATTTTCTTTGAAAACATTAATCCTTTTGCTTTGCTTAGAATTGTTCTTCTATGAACTACTTTTTTAAATAATTTTGAAAGTTTCATCCTATGTAGTTTATTTCTTTGAGCTTTTTTATTCTTTTTAGTCCTGGGCTTTTTGGGTCTTGACCTGATTCTTTGTCTAATAGTTTTATTTCTTTGTTTAATGGTCTAAAGTTTAGGTTTAACTCGTATTTTTTGTTTAAGAGTTTCAAAGTTTCTTTTGCTTCTTTTACTCCAAGATACATTGGATGGTTGTATGTTTCGGCTAGAAGGGTTGCTGCTCTTATCTTTCTTTCTTGACTTAGTCCAATTAAAAGTCCTGAAACTCCAATTATTGGTCCTACTATTCCGTAAATGTTATCTTTTGCACCTAGTTTTGTGAATGTCTCTATTAGTGCTTTGTTGTTTCCCGTGCAGTAAACTTTTGGTTTGTCTGGGGCTTCTGTTAGTCCTATACCTCCAAGTGTTATTATTTCTCTGCACCCGTACTTTTTGGCTTGATCTAACACGCATTCTGTGAATTTATAGCTTGCTTGCTCTTCGCTTGGTTGGACATCTCCTGTTAAGAATAGGAAGTCTTGTCCGTTTATTTTTTTGTAGTACAGCTCAATTTTTGGTAGTTCAACTAGGTTTTCTTGGTTTACGAACACTGTGTTTGGCAATAGGTATGAGAAGAAGTGCGCTATTTTTTGTGGTTCTAACTGTTCAATCAAGTAATCTACTACGATTTTCCCAACGTTTCCAATCCCTGGCAAGCCTTCTATTAGAATTGATTGACTTGGGATTATCTTTTTCTTAGTTGTGACTCTCCACATTTTCTTTAGCTTGCCTCCTGTAATGGGCGTATTTGTCGTCTGGGCTATATTTTGCTGGTGTTGCTCTTTCACATTTTTGATTGCAACACTCTTCCGATAATTGGTATTTCTTGCATACTTGGCATTTGAATATGTGCATTTTAGTCTTTTTCGTGTTTTTTGAAGTGGAACAAACCTTTGTGTTTTTCTATTTCGCTTCTTATTTCATCTAAAGCTTCTTTGAGTTTCTTTTCTGCTGTTTTGTATTCTTTTGCTTCGACTGTTATTGAGTGTTTTCCAGCTCCTAAATACTTTATTTTGATTGTTTCAGTTACTTGTTTGCTTAATGCTTCTTTTACTATGTGAATTCCGTTTTCTGCGTATGTTTGGATTGTTATCGTTCCACTTATCTCAACTTTTTTTGGCTTTATTTTTTCTTTTACTATCTCTTCTAAAGGTTTTGCGTATTTGTCTTCTAAACCTGTTTCTTGTAGTTTTTGATTGTTTTCTACTAGGTCTTCGAAAGCGTATTGTAAGAACTCGTATTTTGGCAGTAGTTTACTTGCTACTTTATCGTAGGTTTGTTTTGTATCTTCTTTTAGGATTTGAGCTAAGCTTTCTATGATCTTCTCGGCTTTTTGTTCTTGTTTTCTCTCTTCTGTTTTCTGCTTCTTTTGCATCTCAGTTACTCTTCTAAGACTTAAATCGATGTGTCCTTTGCCTTCATCTATTTTGATGACTTTGCAAACTATCATCTTTCCTTCTTTTACATAGTCTCTGATGTTTCTTATTCTTCCAGGGCTTATCTCTGAGATGTGGATTAAACCTGATTTTTCGTAGCTTTCTATTCTAACGAATACAGAATTGTATTGTACGTTGGTTACTGTACAAAAGACTAGTTCTCCTTCCTCTGGGTATCCTTGTTTTTTTAACAGCATTTAGTTTAATACCTCTAGGATTCTTGCGCTGATATTTGTCTTTCCACCTTTTGGGGTTGCAAGTTCTGTTTGGCATACTAGGCATGTTATCTTAGTGCTTGCTTTGCCAAATATTACTTGTTCATTTTTGCACTTGTCACATCTTACTTTGATAAATTTTGAATTTGAAGTACTCATCTTAATAATCCTCCGATCTTATATTGATTTAAAGAAAAATAGCTGTATTTATAAGAGTTTTTATTAACAAGAGTAGAATTTTTGAGTTATTTATACTAACTCGATTTTTTTTGCTCTAAGACCCGCTTTTTGGACGGTTTGTTTTTTACAAACTTGGCATTCATATCTAAAATCTGTTTTCTTGCTCATCTTTTTTCCTGTCATTTTCCAACTCTTAATCGGAGGCATAGAAAACTTACCTTGATTACCTGCTCCTCTTCTCCGTCCTCTTTTCTGTACTCTACTTGGCCCCATTCTAGCCAGAGGATTAGCTTTACTTCTACCTCTGTTTTTTGCTTCTAGCACTTTGTGTTGTTGGTGCTTTTTGCATTTTGGACAGTGCCTGTTTAGAGTTTTTGGTTTCTTCATTCTAAACCTTAAGAAAAAACATGTAATTTATAAACGTTTGGGTTGTTTTTCTTTTTTGTTATACATTGTTTCAACGTATTGTTTTATTATCAGGTCTTGACTTATAAATGGCTCTGAGTTTGGCATTTGTATGCCTTTGTTTCTTACTATGAATTTTTTGAATTCTTCTCTTGCTTTATCGAAGTATGTTTGTACTTCTTTTTTGTTGTATATGTTTTTTAAGAAATCGTTTGCTTCTTCTTCTACTTCAGATTGTCTTATTTTTTCCTTTATTTCGTAGTTGCTAAACCCCATGTTTTCATAAACTTTTTTCAT
>SKHC01000024.1 GCA_007117145.1 Candidatus Woesearchaeota archaeon | reverse complement strand
TCTAAAGTAAAAGCCGCTATTGCTTGTCTCCTTCCAGGAGTTTTAATAGTCGGATTAGTCATCATTATGGTTTTAGGCTTCTTCATGCTAATGATGAGCCAATTTTGAATTTGACAAAAGTATTACTCTTTGACTTGATCTACTACTTTTTGTTCAAGAGTTGCTTTGTAAACATATAGTTTTTCGAAAAAAAGTGGAAGCTCTCTTACTTTTTCTAAATAAAAATCTTTACTTGCTTTTTTATCAAGAAGGTTAAGGTTTGCAAGACTGCTAGCTACGAATAATATTTGGCCTTCCTGGCTTAAATGCTTCTTTGCTTGTTTTAAAAACTCCAAGGTTAACTCAACGCCTTCCTTGCCTCCTGCAAGTTCTTTGTCTTTTCCATGTTCATCTTCTGGCAGGTAAGGAGGGTTAAAAACTATTAAATCAAAATCTTTCTCTTTCACATTTTTGAACAAATCACTTTTCAAAAAAACGATTTTACCCTCAGTATTCTTCTTTGCTTTTGCTAGAGACTTAGAATCTATATCCACTGCAAACACTTGAGCTGAAAACTTTGTCAGAGTCTGCGCTATTACACCAGAACCTGTACCCATATCTAATGATTTGTTTATGTTTTTATCTTTGCAAAACGCGATTATTTCTTCTTCTAAAAGATAAGAATCTTCTGCTGGCTCATACATTTTTATCGTCTTTAAAGGTTTTATCAACTTCTTTTATGTACTCTTTCACTCTAGATAGGATGCTGTTTAAGTAGTATCTTTCAAGTTTCTCACTGAAGATCTCAGAAAGCTCAGCTGACTCATTCACTCTGTACTTAACCCCAATTTTCTCAACTAAGAACAAATCTCTAAGTCTAAGTATTTGTCTTCTTATGTTGCTTGGAGCAATACCTAGCATTTGAGCCTTGTATTTTTTTCTATTCGCAATAGTTAGTTTTTCAATTTCTGTGCTCGTTAAAGATTTATCTTTGTTTTCAAGTATGACATGAAAAACATCAACAATTACATCTCTTGAATCCCCTGGCTGAAGTAATCCAAGTGATAAGCATAACTTTCTTATTAAATCTCGAGGTTCTTTTCCTTGTGGTTTTTCATACTTTCTAAGTGTTAGTTCTGCCAGTGGTGTATCTTTTGAAATCTTAGCCATAGCTTAATTGTTTTAGTAAAAATATATAAATATTTGTTTATTGCGTATTAATTGTGAAAATCATCCCAAAGCTTGGCTGGAAACAGAAATGTATTGTTTTTTTGATTACAATAATCATTTTTGGAGGAGGTTTATTTTATTTCTACGTAAATTATAACTTGGTTGTAATTGAAGAATTAAACATAAGATTAACTCCTGGTTATGAAAGCATAGAATTGGTTCAAGGAGAGGCTGAAACTGTTGAGTTTGTAAGTCTTGTTAGTAATCACTGGCTTTGTAATAGTGAGTGTAAGGTTAACTTGAAGAGCATAAGTTCTGGAAACATACTTTTTGAAGAAGAATTCTTAGTGGATACCACTAAAAGGCACACGAAAACGTTTGAATTCACACCTCACAGATACGGAGAAGGACAAGAACTATACACGTACACGTTGGAGTGTAAAAACATTGCTACTAACATTTGTGTTAGTGGTGAGAGAGAGATTAAAAGGACAGGAGTTGTAGCAATAAATTTTGAATTAGACGAAGATGGACTGGCAAATAGAGAGTTTTTAAGAGAAGGATTTGAAGAAGTTATTTTGATTTTGGAAGAAGAAGCTAGGGCTCTTGACTTTGCAAGATATTATGAAAACGTTTCATTTCTTGGAATTGACTTTGTTGTAAATAAATCTGAAGAGCTTTTAGAATTAGTAGATTTTACCTCTGAGATGATTATGTTATGGCAAGACCAAAACTTTGAGAGCGTTATAATACCTGAAGTTACACTTGACGTAGCAGAAAAGAAAACAAGTATTATTGAATTAGTTGAAGACTATAACTTGTTAGTTGAAAATTACAATAATCTTAACCTGAGCAGGGTTTTTGAAGAAAGCAGAGTTCAAGGACAAACACAGAAAAGAGAAGAGCTTAGAAATCAAGCACTTATCTTAGAAGAAGACTTTAAAGAAAAAATTAGTATTGACATAATACGAAACAGGTATGAGAGACTTGAGCTTTTAATTGAAGAAGTATTGAATGAACAAGAAAGCTTAATTGTAGATTTTGAAATAGCATTGCAAAGTACTTGCTCAGATAGACCTTGTGAATTAGAAATAGAAAATATTTGTGCGAACATAGAGCTCATAATTTTTGATGTCCAAAACAAGAGTTTTAATGAAGCATTGTACGATTCAATCTTGGTATTTACTAATGAAAAATACGACTTAGAAAAAACGAATAGAATGAGTGAAAACAAATCTTTTAACGAAGCATTGTTTGAGAGTAATTTAACAACTGGGATTCCTCTTTCAATTTTTGAAAACTTGGAATTGATAAGCGAGAGTTGCAACCAAGTAATCGAATTTGAACAAGAAACAATTGCCACAATTGAAGTGTATGAAAGTGAAGTAGAGCTTGACTTAGAGCTTGGAGAGCCTAAAAAGATTTGTTGCTTTGAAGGCGAATGCAAACAATGTTGCCAAGCAGGAGAATGCTTGGATAACAAACCTTTACTGCTTATTCACGGTCACGGCTTTGGCACAAGAAACAGCGCAGAATACAGCACAGACAGTTTTAACAGATTAAAAGATTACTTGAAAAGCAAAGGATACGTACCAGGGCAGATAATCAGTGTTGGTCAAGAAACACATTCACAAGGAGATCTTGGTAGGATAAATAATAGTTTTGTGTTTAAAAGCACTTATTATAGCATCACATTCTTTGATGAGTTTGGCTACATAACAAGTCTTAGTAAAACTGAAAACATCGACACGTACGCTGTACGACTTAAAAACATGATAGATTATACTCTTGAAGTAACTGGAAAAGAGCAAGTTGACATCATAGCACATAGCATGGGAGGCCTTGTAACTAGAAGATACATGCAAATATTTGGAGATGAACTACTTGGAGAAGTAATAATTATTGGAACTCCAAATAAAGGTATTAGCGAGAGAGTATACAATTATTGCAGGTTATTTGGACTAAACAAGGAATGCGAAGATATGAGAGCTAGCAGTGTATTCATGAGAAACTTAAACGACCCGAGAAACGCGCACCCACCAAACAGAATTCATGTGATTAGAGCTGTTGGATGTGATATGCCTGAAGGGGATGGAGATGGAGTAATACCTGAAACTAGTGTAATGCTAGAAAACCAACACAACTACTTAGTAAGCGGAGAATGCTTTGGAACACTCACACTTCACACAAGAATGCTAGACCCAAATTACAGTACAGAAGTAAAAAACATAATAACTAGCGTTTTAAATAACGACTAACTTTATTTTAACTGTGTAATCTTTAACTTTAATTTCTGTATCCCCACCTTTCTTAATTGAATTTGCCTGAATACTTGTCATTAACTCTTCCTTGAAATCCTCAATAGCAGAAACTAATACTTCATCTGAAGAATCATAGTAAAAATCAACTTTATCTTTAATTGTAAGATTCATATCCTTCCTTGTCTGATTTAGCTTTCTAATAAGATCTCTAACTAAACCTTCTTTGATAAGCTGCGGCGTTAGCTTTGTATCAAGCACAGCCCTAGGCTCACCTTGTTTAAAGTTGACTTTTTTAATGTTTGTCTCATCTAGTAAAAGCTGTGAGAGCTTATCATTGAATTCAAAACCTGAAATTGTTACTTTGTTTAATGCCTGCCTGATCGGAATCTTTGCTTTTTCCCTAGCATCTAACACTTGGCTGACAGCAGACCTCAAATTCTTCATGTCTTCTTCTAACTCCTTGTTTAACCACTTCTTATTAGTTTTTGGCCAAAACTCTAAGTGAACGCTTAAAGGAAGGGTTACATCTTCTCTTAATGTTTGATGTATGTCCTCTGCTATGAAAGGAGTTATCGGCGCAATCACTTTCGAGAGCTTGTGCAAAACATATGCTAACGTCTCTCTTGCCTTATCAGTATCTGGAGTGTTTTGTTTAAACTTATCTCTGCTTCTTCTCACATACCAAGTGCTTAAATCCTCAATGAAATCTTGTATTGCAATGCAAACCTGAACTGTATCATACGCATCGTAGTGCTTTTCTGCTTGCTTGTTTAAGTTTTCAACTCTGCTAACTATCCACTGGTTTAAAACATCTGAAGTATCTGGAGACAAGCTTACTTTTGACTTGTTTAACTTGTAAAAACTAAGAACGTTGTTTAAAAGAACAACGACTTTCCTATACAAATCTTTTAAATGAGTCTCATTAAAGTTTAAATCTCTAGCCTTCATCAAAGGACTTCCAATTAAATAGAATCTTAAAGCATCTGCCCCATATTTATCAAAGATAAGCATTGGATCTGGGAAGTTATTTTTTGACTTAGCCATCTTGCTTCCATCATGAGCTAAGATTGTACCTGTTGTTATCACATTCTTGTATGAAGGTTTATCAAATAGTAACACAGATAATACGTGCATCACGTAAAACCAAGCTCTAACCTGACCTATGTACTCTGAGATGAAATCAGCAGGAAGATTTTCTTCAAACAATTTTTTATTTTCAAACGGATAATGAACTTGAGCAAAAGGCATGCTTGCACTTTCAAACCAACAATCAAAAACTTCAGGCACCCTGTGCAGGAGTTGACCTGTCTTTGGATCTTTAATTTTTATTTTATCTAAACTGTCTTTGTGCAAATCTACGCTGCTTGGAACTTTTGACGTTGCAAGTTCTTGAAGCTCTTTGACACTTCCGATAACTTTGACTGTCTTTCCATCTTCACTTTTCCAAACAGGAAGAGCAGAGGCCCAAAACCTATTTCTAGAAATATTCCAATCAGGAGCTGTTTCCAAATTATTTTTAAACCTGCCATGCTTTAAATGAGACGGAACCCAGTTGATCTCCTCATTTTTTTCAATTAGTTTTGATTTAACTTTTTGAATATCAATGAACCAACTAGGAACTGGCTTGTTAATTAACGGGACATCGTATCTTGGACTAAAAGGATAGCTGTGAACATAAACTTCATCTTTAACAAGCAGGTATCTGTTATCTAAGTCTTCAACAACTTTATTATCTAAAGATTTAAAGTACATATCCTTCCAACCATTTAAATCAAAAACGAAATGACCTCTATTATCTAAATGCTCAAGGAAAGGTAAGTCATACTTTTTTATCATCTCATAATCAAACTCACCGTAAGGAGCCATGTGCACCAAACCAGAACCATCTGTATTTGTAATTTCATCTCCACCATCAATTACGTACCAGCCTTTCTTAGAAGGATCCTCAACAGGTAAATCATACAACTTCTCGTATTCTAATCCTAACAATTCTTTTGACTTTATAGTAACAGCCGAGTCATAGTAGTCAAAAACATCATCTAACCTGTCTTTTGCAACTACGTACTTTTTACCGCTCTTTTCAACTTTAACATAATCTAACTTTGGATTAATTGCTATTGCGACGTTTGCAAGCAAAGTCCAAGGAGTAGTAGTCCAAGCAACCAAGTAGAAATCCTTATTTTTCACTTTGAAAGCCGTGTACAAAGAAGTATCTTTAACATCTCTGTAACTGTTATCCATTTGGATTTCAAAATTACTAATTGGAGTTTGGCTTTTTGGACAATACCATAAAACCTTTTTACCCTCATAAATGTAGCCATCTTCATAGAGTTTTTTGAAAGCCCACCAAACACTTTCAATGTACGTGTTATCCATGGTTTTATAGGAGTTGTCAAACTCAATCCACTTACCCATTCTTTTAACGGTTTTACCCCACTCGTTTGCATAGCTTAAAACTTTGGATCTGCAATAAGAATTAAACTTATCAACACCATACTCCTCTATCTCCTTTTTTCCGTTTAGCTTTAAGTCTTTTTCACCTATGCTTTCAATTGGAAGCCCATGACAATCCCAACCCCACCTTCTTGGCACTTTATAGCCTTTCATAGTAAAGTATCTTGGAAAAATATCTTTACTTGTTAAACCTAGAATGTGACCGTAATGAGGGGTACCTGTAGCGAATGGCGGGCCATCAAAGAATATGTATTGATTGTCATCAGGTCTTTGACTAACTGACTTCTCAAATACTTTGTTTTTCTCCCAGAAATCAACTATCTCTAGTTCTTTTGAAACAATATTTTTTGACATGATTAGAAACAGAAAGAAAGAAATGCTATAAAAACATTACGAAAAAAAAAGAAAAAAAAAGAAATGTGCTTATCC
>SKHC01000072.1 GCA_007117145.1 Candidatus Woesearchaeota archaeon | reverse complement strand
TGGGTGGGAGAGCCGTACTGGGGAAAAGGAATTATGACAAGAGCTGTAAAGCTATTTACGAATTATGCTTTTGACAAGTTTAAAGATATTCACAGATTACAAGCTTATGTATATGACCATAATCCTGCAAGCGCAAGAGTCTTAGAAAAAGCAGGATTTACAAAAGAAGGCACTAGAAAAGATGGAGTGTTTTTAAGAGGCAAAATCTTTAGTGAAGATACGTATAGATTATTAAGGAACGAGCTAAAATGAAACCTAAATACGTAGAATACCTAAAAAAGATATGCATAGAAACAGGCAAGCTATCTACTTGTGTGAGCAAACAAGTGTGAGCACTTCTAATAAAAGATAGTAGAATAATAGCAGTGGGATACAATGGAGTTCCAAGTGGAATAAAACATTGTAATGAACTATTTGACAAAAACGATTTTGATAGAGAAAAACACCACGAATGGAGTAAACTAAACGAGTACCACGCAGAAGAAAACGTACTATTATTTTGCCTTCGAAACGGTATAAACATAAGCGAATCAGCCTTAATGTCAAGTCTTAGTCCTTGTATTAATTGTGCCAAGCTTATAAGTAATTCAGGCATAAAAAAGTTTTACTACTTAGAAGAATACGATAAAGACACTAAAGGATTGGAATTCTTAAAGAAAAGCGATGTGGAAGTAATCAAAGTTTGAATGAAAAAATATATATTCCTATCAGTATTACCTTTAAGTATGGGATTAGAAAATTCGATAAGAAGAGAAGTAGACGAGTCTATTTCAAAAATTTTTGGAGCAAAATACTATTTACGTATGGATTGGAACCTGTTTAACAAACCAAGGTATACACTCGATGAAATAAAGGACAAATTATTCGATTCAAACATATTCGTGGAACCAGAAGTACTAGTTAAAGAAAAATTAGAAGTTGGCTCGAATAAAGATACATATTTCTTCAAGAAAGTAGCTGGTGACAAGTACGAGTTAAGATACGAAAGAAGCAAGCGAAAAGATTAATTTTATTCAAAAATCTTGTTTAAAGTGTTTTGCTCTCTAGCATAAAAATGAGGAGACCTAAACCAACTAATTTTTTCTCCATCAACCTCAGGTATTATAAGGTTTTGATCGTTAAACTGCGACCATCTGATAAGAAACGTTTGGCATTCTTCTTGCAAAGTATTGATAACTGTGACGTTGCCAAATGGATAATCGACTTCTTCAAAACTACACGTTCTAATTAACTCTAAATCCTCTAAAGAAACAATAGCTCTTTCAAGTCCAACTAACGTGTATCCATCTTCAAGCAAAACTTCAGAAAAACCTTGATTTTCAAAACTATACGCTTTCCTGCCAATAACGATAACGTCAACTTTGCCATTTTGAAGAGCAGTAATTGCTTGACTTGCACTTTCAAACTCAACAGGGATTACACTTGGAATTTGCTCAACGTAAGAAGTCATAGTTGGACAATAACCAACACGCAAGCTATCTGAATTAACTCCGCAACCAACCAATACTAAAAGTAAAACTAAGTATTTCATTTTAAATATTCAAGTTTTTTTATAACAATACTGCCTGCTGAAACTAAAGGGTCATGAATTGGACTCACACAAGGATTATAACAAGTATCAACTTCAACTAAATCATAAACACTTCTATCAACAAATGAAGATAACATGTTAAGTCTGCCTGCGACATCTGAAAAACCAATTATTTGACCTCCTTTAATAACGCCTTTTCTGTCAGTGTATAGCTTTACAATGAAATCTTTACCATTACAAGATGCGTATTTATCTAAACCCTTGTATTTACCTACAACTTCTGCTTTACTTCCAACAATACCTATGGTTAAATCACCAACTTTAGAAACGGCGTTAAGTACAAATCCTTCATAATCTTGTTTTCCACCCAAAACATTTTCGGCAACGATTTTTGCTTGTTTTACTGCTATGTTTGCAAACATACAATTCTCGTAATCATTAGTAACTTTGTTTTTTGTTCTAGCTAGATCGCCAACAACGAAAACGTCATCGTTAATTTTCAAGCCTTTATCGTATTTCAAATTCAAAGTTTTGAATATTTCATCGTTTGGTTTAAAACCAACGCATTGGATTAAATGGTCGTATTTTAATGAATTTATTTCTCCTTTGAATTTGAGTTTAAATTTAACACCTATGCTTTCAAGGTAACTTTGAACGTACTCAGCCAAGTCATCATCTAAACCAGGCATAATTTTATCTTGTTTTTCAACAACTAACACTTTGTTCTTTTTTAAAGCAAGGCTTGCTGCAAGCTCTAATCCTATGTAGCCTGCACCGATTATTTTGAAACTGCCTTTGAGTTTTTTTATTTTCTCTGCGTCTTTCTTTGTTTTTAAAACAAAGCCTTCATCTAAAATCTTAATAGGTGAGCTACCAATTGCTATTACTAATTTATCATATTCTAAATCAAGAGTTTCCTTTCCTTTAATTGTAAGTGTGTCTTTAGTTAACTTTATTGGTTTAAACTTTCTATAATAATTAATAGAATCTAATTCAAAGTTATCATAAACAGATACGTCTTTAATTTTACCTTCAACGAAGTAAGGAAGACTACAAGGACTATACTGATTTTCACCCTCACTATCAATAAGTGTTACATTAATACTTTTATTTTTAAACCTGATCTGCCTTGCAGTTTCAACTCCACTTGTACCTGCACCTATGATTATTACATTCATATAAGCTCTTCACACCCGTTTTGCAAACATTCAACAATGTATGATTCGATTTGACCGCCTATTCTGGCGTTGTAGCCAATCCAAGATTCTTCACCTATAAAAGTTGTTGGAACTCCTCTAGGCTCAGTGTTATAAACAGCAGATACTTCCCTGAATAATTGTTGGTTTACTCTATTATAATAGATTTCAAGTCTTACAACATCGATATCGTACTCTCTTTCAAGTCTATCCATAAAAGGCTTTTGCTGTTCACAAATAGGACAACCATCTCCATGGAAATAATAAACACTTAACTTGTCTGGGTTACTTAATTCTTCAAGGCTTGTAGGAACCTCGTTTCCGGGCTCATCAACACTCGCTTGGCAACTTGCCAGCAGTAATAAAAATAATACGAAATATTTCATTTTTTACCTCCATAATACTCTTGTGCTTTTTTGCTATCAAGCAGATCTTCAACTTTTTCCGTCTTAACTATAGCTATATAGTTTTTAAAAGAGTCTTTGTTTAACAAATCAGGGTTATCAAAGACTTTTTCATTAACCTCTACAACTCTTCCTTTCACAGGGCTTTTTAGCTCAACGGAAGCTTTAACTGACTCTAAGCTAACGTATGGTTTTCCAATTTCAAGAACATCCCCAACTTTTGGCAGGTTAACAAAAACTATTTCGCCAGCCATATCAATACTTTTTTGAATCACTCCAAGAGTTACTTTATTATTTGACTCTTCAACCCACGTGTGGTCTTTATTATATTTATACTTGTCTGGAAAACTCATTTTCTTTTAAACACCAACTTATCTAGTAATATTATAGTAATACTTAAAACTATGCTTCCCATCATAACAGCTAAAACACCTGTTATGTTATACATAATACTTCTGTCAAATAATAATACTAGTGCTAAAGCAATAATTAGTATTCCACCTACAAGTTTTAGAGCTCTTCCTTTAAATTCATCCATCTTAAAAGACTTTAAAGTAACTAAAACCGAGATTAAAATAATTATTTCAATAAGTAAATACATGAAAATATATAGTAGTAAGTAAGCATAAAATGATGTAACTCCACTTTCGGTAACGATTCCACTCCAAACTAAAGGAAGACCTGCAGTGCAAGGAAGCTCAACTATTGCAATTCCAGCAGCCATAAGAACAGTACCTCCAATTAGGGCGAATATGCTTTCTTTTTTAATCAACTCTCTAACTTTTTTGAAAAACTTAGGTTTGTATTTATCTGGGATTGTAAAGCTTATACCTTTCTTGTACCAAAAATAATCCTTTACATTAACCAATCCAAAAATTAAAGCAATGGTCACAACTAAGTATATAAGCCAGTCAATATAGCTCATAAAACTGAAAATAGTTATTATTCCAGCAATGAAGATACCATAAATTGTGGCAGTAACTAAAAGGAAAGTTCCACCAATCAAAGCAATTCTTTTCCTTGAGCCTGTGTGAATAATCATGCCTAAAAGAAATAATAAAACCCATATGCTACAAGGATTAAAACCATCAGCTGTAGCAATAAGTATCGTGGCCAAAACTAAAGGCATCTCAGAAACTTCTAATTCTCCAAAAACTGGAAGGTCAACAGTTTCAGCACTCACCAAATTGAAACTTATAAGTCCAATTAATAGCACGAGTAATAATTTCTTCATACTATTTCGTAATGTGAAATAGTTTATAAATGTTAGTTTCAAAAAATGAAATTAGCAGAAAACCTCGACTAACTCTTCGTTTAAATGAATTGTGTGAGTCATACCTTTCTTCTTTTTAAAAATTAGTTTTTTTGCCTCTAAGTCTTTCAATTTTCTATGTAACTTAACATTAGACATACTGATGTCTTTGCTAAGTTTGCTTTGGGTTTTTTTACCTTCACTTTCAATTAAGTTTGTGATTATCTTTTTTTCATCAGAGCTTAAGAAATCAAGCGTTTTCCTTATCTTTCTATTGAAAACTCTTTTTTCTTTATCAATCATTTTACTGTGAAAGTAATAAGTTATGCTTCCTGTAAACAAGCCAAGACTTGCCAAAGCTACAAGAACTTGGTAAATAGACGTTTCACAACCACAAACAGCGGTTATAGTATAGTTTTCCTGAACGTAGATAGTTATCATGGTAACAGAGAACACAAAGAACGTTATAATTCCAAGAGTTGCAAACAAATACTTTTTATCAACCATAAAAATCCGAAAGATAAACACATTTAATAATTTAACCAAACTAGTTATTAACTTTTAAGTGGAAACATTTATATTTTGTCAGTTATTTCTTTCTCTTTATGTATCTTAATTTAAGAGAAAAGAAAATCTTAGGAGTGGATGTTGACGGAGTTCAAAGAAACATGATAGACTCTTTGATAGAGACCTACTCCAAAACTAATTCTGATGGGGTTAAGGAACATGATGAAGTCAGAGAATGGGACTTAAAGAAAAGCTTTCCAAACATAAGACTGCCAACACATTTCTATGAATGGGCAAAACCATTATTTTCAGAATCAAAACCCTACGAAGGAGCACTAGAATTCATGGAAGAATTATCAGATATTGGAAAAATACATATAGTTACTAACCAATTAAGAGGACTTGAGCATCACACTTTAGATTGGCTCTCAAGCCATAATATTCCCTATGAAGGAATTCATTTCGGAGAGAATAAAACAGTTTTCAAAGGTGACGTTTTAATTGACGATCACACGAAAAATATTTACGGATTTCAAGGTAGAGGTATCTTGCTAGACAGGCCTTGGAACCAAGATTTTAGAGGATACAGAGTAAAATCCTTCGACGAAATCGTTGATACAATTAAAAACTTATCATAAATTTTACGAATTAGAAAGTCTTATTATTTTATCTATTTGCACGTATTCTTTTCTAGACAATTTGACTATGAGAAAATCCTCTTCATCTTCTATGATTTCTATTTTGAATCACCTCACTTACGATTAATAAAAATGAATTAATAATCTTTTCCTAAAAAAAACCGGAAATCTTACGAAACCAGGGCAATATTTATAAACTATCACTGCACAAGTAGTAGTATAAAATATTTTAGGGGGTAACGTAATAATGGAACAATTTTTAGAACAAATAGGAACTGGTGGCATGTTAGCATTAAGTCTTGGAATACTTGGCGGAATACTATTCATAGCACTTTTAATGTACATATACCAAGCATTTGCATTAATGACACTAGCTAGAAGAACAAAGACAGAAAACGGGTGGCTCGCATGGATACCATTTGCTAACATATACTTAATTACGCAGATAGCAAAAAAAGAATGGTGGTGGACACTAATCATAATATTTGGAGGATTTATTCCAATACTTGGAGGACTAATAGTCTTGGCAGGAATGGTATACTTATTCTACTTCATAGCGAAGATAAGAAGATTACCTGAATGGACATGTGTACTTATGGCGATTCCACTAGTAAACCTAGTATACCTTGGAATCTTAGCATGGGGTAAATAAATAAAAACATTTTTTTCTTTTTTTTTAATTATATCTTTCAATTCTAATCGAGTTTACATCTACACCTTTATCTATCAAGAACTGCTTTGTTTCCAAAACCAACTCTTTTAAACCACAAATGTAAAACGTAGTGTTGCTAAGATCAAAATTCAAATGATTTTGAACTCTTCCAACTAAACCAGCCCAAGAATCTTGTGTTAACGTAACCTTGTAATCAAAATTATCATTTTTTGAAAGCTTAGTAAAAAATTCATCAAACAAAACATTCTCTTTTTTTTTATAACTCATAAGCAAAGTAAAATTAAAATTGCTGTGATAATGCTCTTTTATCATGCTGTAAAAAGGAGCAACAATTTCAAACTCATCTCCTTCTTTTGATTCATTGAAAACTTTACTTGCAAAACCATCTTCAACAAGCTTAACACAAAATCCTAAGTAACTATCATCATTAGAGCTACAAATACTATAAGCTCTCATACGCATAACTTTTTTT
>SKHC01000062.1 GCA_007117145.1 Candidatus Woesearchaeota archaeon | reverse complement strand
ATTCATTCAAAGTCAAAGACGTCCAATTAGTGGGTAGCGGTGTATCAATGAAGCTCTTAGATAAATTAAAGGAAAAATTTGAAAAAAAAGATTCAGCTAAAAAAGAGACGAATCAAGGTCAAGGCTTTTTTGGGAAGAGGTATAAGAAAAAAAAGTATAATCGAGGGCTAATTGGATTTTACGCGGAGTTTCTAAACAAAACAGGTTTCGAGCTTCATCCTTTAAAGTTCAATGATTATTTAGTGTTTGCAAGTTTCTT
This sequence comes from Candidatus Woesearchaeota archaeon, assembly GCA_007117145.1. Classification (GTDB taxonomy): domain Archaea; phylum Nanobdellota; class Nanobdellia; order Woesearchaeales; family 21-14-0-10-32-9; genus SKIS01. Next base: position 6,459 of record SKHC01000062.1, on the reverse strand, counting down.
CTCGGCATTCTTCGTTGGCCTCGTTGTAAGTATTTCAGGAGTGATTCTTGAAAGTTTCTTAACAGATGTGTTTTTGTTAATGTTTGTCGCAATGGCTTTCACATTCGTGTTTGTTTACATGTTATTAGCGTTAATTAGCATGTTGATATTTGACGTTTTAATATTTAGGAGAATTAAACAAATCGAGGAGGCTTTACCTGATTTTCTGCAATTAGCAAGCGCAAATATAAGTGCGGGTATGGCAATAGATAGAGCTCTTTGGTTTGCAGTCAGGTCAAAATTTGGTGTGTTAGCATCAGAAATCGAAGAGATAGCTAAAGCGACAATAGCTGGAGAAGACCTTCAAGTTGCTCTAAAAATTTTTTCTGATAAATATGATTCTAAGATATTAAAAGAGACTCTAAGTCTTATAATTGAGGGAATTAATTCTGGCGGGGAGATGGCTCAGCTCTTAAACAAGATAGCAGAGAACATCTACGAGACGAGGTTGATGAAAAAAGAAATCGCTGCAAGTGTTATGACATACGTTATATTCATAGGTGTTGCAAGCGTTTTTGCAGCTCCAGTACTCTTAGCTTTAAGCACAGAGCTATTAGATGTAATCAAAAATATTACGTCTCAATTAGACATAGGAACTGACACCTCGTTTTTTTCTCTAAACATCGATAGTGATATGATAAACGTTCAAAACTTTCAAATATTTAGCTTAGTAATAATTTCCATAACATCTTTTTTCTCATCAGCAATTATAAGCACGATAAGAAAGGGAAGTATAAAAGAAGGTTTAAAGTTCATCCCAATATTTATAGCAGTTAGCATTGCCATATACTTGGCAGCGAACTATTTGTTTAGTTCTATGATGGGTGGGATTCTTTAGATAACAAATTTTTTTAAGCAGACAGTTCTTTTCATTCTTTAAATGGACAGACTTCCAAAGTTTGATGGGAAAGCATTCTTTGCTCCGATGGCAGGTATAAGTGACCCTGCATTTAGGTTGCTATGCAGAGAGAACGGTGCTGCAATGGTCACAACAGAGCTAACTAATGCTAATTTTATAATACAAAAAAACAAAGAGCTAAGATTACAAAGAGAAGAGATTACTAAAATCTTAGAATTCAGCCCTAAAGAAAAACCAGTGGGAATACAATTATTTGGAAACGACATAGATAAAATAGTTGAGGCAGCCAAGATAGTTGAGCCACACTTTGACGTAATAGATTTCAATATGGGTTGCCCAGCTCCCCACATAACCAGACAGATGGCAGGAGCTGCACTTTTGCAAAAGCAAGATTTTAACAAGAAACTATTCACCAAATTAGTTTCCGCTGTGGATAAACCAGTCACGTTAAAGATGAGGTCTGGAGTTACAAATAACAATTGTTACTTGTTTTCAAACATTGGAAAATTAGCTGAGGAATGTGGAATATCTATGTTAACACTTCATCCAAGAACAGTAAGTCAAGGTTACAGTGGGAGAGCAGATTGGAGCAAGATAAAACAGCTAAAAGAATTAGTTGACATACCAGTTGTTGGCAATGGAGATATTACTTCTCCTGAGACTGCTAAGGCGATGCTTGAAGAAACAGGGTGTGACTTTGTGATGATAGGTAGAGCTGCCAGAGGAAATCCTAACATATTCAATCAAGTCAACAGTTATTTAACAAATGACAGCTATGATGAAGATAGTAAAGCGCAACTGAAAATGTTATTTAAATACTTAAAATACACTGAGAATTACGATATAAATTTTGCTCAGATTAGAAGCCAAGCCATGCAATTCACAAGAGGAATTAAAGGGGGAGCTGAGCTTAGAGTTAGAATTGGCCAAACTAAGTCAATAGACGAGATAAAAGACTTATTTGATGAAGTTTTGGAATAAATTTATATGTGATCATGCCGATGTTTTATCAGAAGTTGCCGATGATTACGTGTGGAACAAGAAAAACACGAGTTATTTTAATTCTTTAACCAAAACCAAATAATTATAAATTAAGCTATAAGCATTAAATAACATGATTGCAGGTGTTGAAGAAGCAGGAAGAGGTCCAGTTATAGGTCCTTTAGTTATGGCATTAGTTGAGACAGATACTCAAACCATAAAGAAATTAGAAGAGTTAGGTGTTACAGATTCTAAATTACTATCTCCTAAGAGAAGAGAACTATTATACACTAAGATAAAAGAGTTATGTGAAGTGAAAGTTATAATTTTATCTCCTGAAAAAATTGATAATGCTTTAAATAGTCCAACTATGAATTTGAATTGGCTTGAAGCAAAGACAAGTTCTACTCTGATAAACAAATCTAAGGCAAGGAAAGTCATACTTGATTGTCCAAGCAATAACTTTGAAACATATGCAAACTATGTAAAAAAGAATTTGACAAGGCAAGTCGAATTAGTTGTTGAGCACAAAGCAGATTCAAAATACACTATAGTTGGAGCTGCGAGTATAATAGCGAAAGTTATTCGAGATAGAGAAATTGAGAAACTAAAAATAGTAGCTAACTTTGATTTTGGAAGTGGATATCCAAGTGATCCAAGGACTATCGCGTTCATCAAAGACAATTGGAATAAATACGATTTTTTCAGAAAAACGTGGAGTACATACAAAAAACTAAGTCAGAAAAGTTTAGGCGATTTCAATTAACCTATCCCCGAGTCCACAGTAAAAAAATAAAGATATATGTTCTTGACCATAAAGCTTTCTTAGTTTAGTTAGTTGCCTTCTAGCTTTCACTATTCTGTAACTACACTTAACTTCAAATAAATGAGTGCGTTTTCCTTTCCGAGCAATGATATCTACTTCGGCTATAGTTCTTTTTTTTCTCAAAAGTTTTTGATGAGTAGAAATTGAGTCGTATTCGAGTTCTATTTTCTTTACCAGCTTTGTAACGTAACGGTCATGCTTGTTTTGTTTAACAGTCATCCGTAAGGTACTATTGTTTTAATCTTATAAAAAGTTTTTCGTATGGTTTCCACATGGTTTCCAGTGACTTTTATTATACTAGTTCTACTTTACTAATTGTATCAACAAATATTTTGGAGGTTGATATAATGAAAAAACTGATGTTATTCATATTGGCGTTTTTAGTGTTAGCAATACCTATTAACGCTTTTGAAATAGAAAGTCCGTTAAACAATGAAACATACAATGATACAAATATAAGTTTAATCGTTAATTCAAACGAGTCATGGTTAAACATATCCTATGAGTTAAACGATGAAGAGTTTTTGATTTGTGAAAATTGTCAAAACACATCTGCAAACATAACAGCACAAGTTGGAGATAACACCTTAAAAATTATTGGAATAAATGAGAATGAAACAAAAACAGTAAACATATCATTCAAAGTTGAAGAAAACGAAACAGAGATAATTCCAACTCTACAATTAATAAGTCCGACAAATAAGACTTATGATGAGTCAGTGATTGAGTTAGAAGTGGTTTCAAACACTACTTTAGATAGAATAGATTACATCTTAAATAGTGAATTATTCACTGGTTGTGAGGATTGTTATAATTTAACTAAAGAGTTTAATTTATCTGAAGGAGAATACAATCTTACAGTGCGTGGTTACTTAAATAATACAACTATTACTAAGACTGTAAGTTTTAACATCTTGTTTGATGTTGAAGAAATAGAACAGCCAGAGAAAAAACCAGTGAGTTTTGATGAGGGATTACAACACCTGCCAAGAGAAGTTGAGAGAGGAGAATTAACAGATAAACAATTGGCAGATATTATAAGAGATAACCAGTTAAACCCAGGGATAGTTAACAGATTAATTAAAACTCAAATGCTAGGAGAAGAATCATTAGATGCGATTTTGGAGACTCAGTTTAATCCTCCGGGAATATTTGCAAGGTTATTCTCGTTGTTTGGAGTTAGGCAAAACACCTATGCGAGTTTAATACATGATAATTATAACTTAACTGAAAGAACCCAGACAAAGCTTTTGACAAGAGATGACTTGCCAGCAAGAAAAGCAGAGAAAGTCAAAGAGCAATTAAGAGATAGAGTCGAAAGAGATAAATCTGAGCAAAGAGGTCCTCCAAGTATTCCACCAGGTCAAGCTAAAAAAGAAGATGATGAAAAGTCTCTACCTGTTGGAAGACAAAATGGTTTTGTTCCTCCAGGTCAGGCTAGAAGAGGTTAATTAATTTTTTTTATTTTTAACTTATTTGTTTTGAAATAGGGCTCGCGAACAAGTAAATCTTTTTCTTCTAATTTTCTTACAATCTTGCTCATTTTGCTCTTGGAGAAACCAAGGTTTCTAGCAACATCTTTTTGTTTCTCCACGCCTTTTCTAACTTCTTCAATTAAAAGCAATTCGTCTTTGCTTAACGTGTCTGTGATTATCCTTCTCATTTTATGATTCGTGTAATAATACACAGCAAACAAAGAGATTAAAACAACCATAACTAGAAAAATAATGATCCAAAGTAAACTTTCTTTGTCTTCTTTGTAGAATACAGCAATTGGCAACTCATTTTGACTAGTGGTTTCCCAGTGAATAATGATGTTCTCTCCATCTGTGCTAAGAGATGAGTGAGCGGGCATGGTGTTTGGAGTTCCATACAAATAGTTGGCTGTTGGTAGTTTTAGATTCACAAAAGTTTCTTCTACTCCTTCCAAGATGAAATTCGTTCTGAAAACCTTATTGCCATTTGCTTCTATTAAATCATCGTATATCAATGTGTATTCTAACACATTCAAACCTTCAGTTAATTCTTTATAGAATCGTATTGTGTAATAATCTCCTTCCAATACAACGTAGTCTCCATCATATATTACTCCTATCGGTCTTGTAATGGATACGTATTCGAAGGAGTTGTACTCTTCAGTTAAATATAGTTCGAATTCGTAGTTAATTATTGAGACGTCAGTTCTCGTCAATTCTATGTCTATATTGGCGGTGTTTCCACTAACAATTGGAATTACAAGCACAATTAACAGTAAAATCCATTTCATTGTTTATGTTAATACATTCTTTGTTTTAAATGTTTTTAAGAAATAAAAACGCCACGACCCCGACTAAGAACCTTTAAGACTAATGCCATAAGGTTTTTACCAGTCCTCCAAGACTTCTATAAGATGAAAATTATTTAAATTTTACGAAGATAAATCTTCAAAAACCACTTTGATACGCTTTGGTTTATATTAAAATATATTAAATATTTCAATGAAATGTTTGAAATTAACTTTGTGTTCATTAAAAACTTCTTTTTCAAAAACGTTTTCGTTGTAAACTATTATGTCTTTTGGAGAGTATTTATCTAAAAAAGAATACATCCCTCTTTCAATTTTAGGCTTCGTTAAATTAGATTTAACTTCTATTGCAACCTCATCCACTAAAAAATCAACTTCGCTGCTATTTTTATAATTGTAAAAAAGCACATCTTTTTCTTTATATAAAAGTGAGTGTAGTATAAATCCTTCATAAACAAAACCTTTATCAGCTCTATAATTTATTTCTTTAAAATTATCAAGTAAAGTATTTCTAAATCCGTTATCTAAAAAATATAGTTTAGGTGTTTTTATTAATTGTTTAATTTTAGAATTTTTATATGGTTTTATTAAACTTATTACATAAGTTTTTGTTAACACATCTAACATTTCATTTAATTTTGGTATGGAAATTCCAAGTAAAGAGCTTAATTTTGATTTGTTAACCATACTTCCGTGTTCCAATGCTAATAATTTTAATAGCTTTTCAAATAACACAGAGTCTTTAAATTGCAATATGTCTCTAATTTCTTTTAAAAGGTAAGTATCTACTATTTGTTTCAGTCTTTGTTTTTTTTCTTCAGGAGTTTTTTCTAAAATTACTTGAGGGTAACCTCCGCAAGTTAAATACTCTTCAAAATAAGGTTTGATTAAAGGTAAAGTCTCCGTAGTTATGTTTTTTATTAAAGAAATTAATTTATCATCTTTATATTTTATGTATTCTTCAAAAGATATGGGGGGTATTTCTACAACAAACACTCTGCCGACTAAATAGTTTAAAGATTGTATTGTAAGTTCTGCTGCTGAAGATCCTGAAATAATTATTTTAAAATTGTGCAAATCATAAAGATATTTTAGTTTTTTTCCTCCGTTTTTTGAGTATTGAAATTCATCTATAAATAGTATTTTTCCTTCGTACAACTTTGCGAATTCTTTTATGTTTTCTTCAAACAATCTTAGTATTTCGTGGTCGTCAAAACTCATAAATTCTTTTGGTTTTGATTCTTTTTCATAAAGTAATTTCATCAAAGTAGTTTTTCCCACTCTCCTAGCCCCTACAAGTGCTAAAATATCTGGCTGTTTATAGAGTTCTTTTAACTTTTTTAAGACAGTTCTTTGAATCATACTTTAAGATAAGTAGCTATATTTTAAATATTTTACTAAAATAAGTGGCTTATTTTTAAAATATCGGTTAAAATAATCTACTTGTTCAAGTTTTAGTGCCGGCACTAT
>SKHC01000058.1 GCA_007117145.1 Candidatus Woesearchaeota archaeon | reverse complement strand
GGCATGTTTGTCTATAACAATTCTATTTCAAACACAAATAAAATAATAAAAGCTAGGTGGACATACACGTATCATTCAGGTCCATTAAATGAAATTCAGATAAATTGGATAAACAATCCAAACACCATTCCAAAAGTAGATGGAGAAATTAAAATTAATAGAAACATAAAAACAACTCGTTCAGTAAACACCAGAACTAAAACTCAAACCAAGACAAACAAAACTCACGTGCTCGAAAACAAAAATAACAATCTCTCAGACATAATAAAACAAGTTAAAAAATACAGTGATGAAACTCAAATCAAAATAGCGATGACAAAATCTGCGCTATACGTTCCTCATCTAAGACTTGTATGTGAAGTAAAACCCTATAAAACATATAAGTTTAGCATGCAAGGGCCTTTCACATTTGACCTGTCAACAAAGTTAATACCTGTTGGTAATTATCTTGGAAGAGTTACTTGGTCCACATATGTTCCTGATGATGTTCAAGTAGAAAGGCATAAAAGAAACATTAAAGATACAATTAATTATGCGAAGAGAGAGGTTAGAGTAGACTGTAAAACAAAACTTTTCTCAAGCACGATAACAGATGCTGTTTCTACAGATAAAGATAAAGTCATAGATAAGAATCATAAGTACTTAAAAGACATGTCAAAGACAAGATTTGAAAAACTTGAAAACACAAAAAGCAAGTACGTTACAAGTTACGAGGATAAAATAAAAGATAATAATAAGAAGATAAGACAGTTAAAAACAAAGTTAGTTGCAACTAGGACGAAAAGGTACATAAAAAAATTCTTGACAAAAACAAATCTTTCAAATAAAACAAAAGAGATGAAGTACTGGGAGAAAAGAATAGTTCAGCTTCAAAACAAAAACAAAGTCTTTCAAAAAAGAATAGACACTCATAATAAGAATTACACGTTAAGAGTTGAAAAAATTCAAAATCAAGTGTTTAACAAAGCAAGAGTTCACATAAAGCAAAAGACGTATATTCCAAGGCATCAAGACATAAGAGTTATAAGCACAATTCTTTTAGTTCCAAAGAAGAAAAACAAGTTATAATGATTCTAAAAAAATTTCCTGAGGATTTCATTGTTGATGAAGTATTTAAAAGAGAGCTAAGTGAAGGAAGATACACCATTTTCAAACTTAAAAAAACAGATTATACGACTCCTGGAGCGATTTCAGAAGTTGCAAAGCAGTTAAAAGTTCAAATAAAAAATATTAGTTACGCAGGACTTAAAGATCGAAGAGCGATAACAACTCAGTACATAAGTGTATTAAACGCTCCACAAAACTTTAAATTTGAACACCCAAACATTGAATTAGAACGAATTGGAACTTCAAAAGGTCCTGTAAGTCTTGGCGATTTAGAAGGGAACAATTTTAAGATAACAATGCGAGAGGCTGAAAACTTAAAAGTTAAAGAAAAGCCAGCTCCAAATCTTTTTGACGAACAAAGATTCAGCACCCAAAACCACATAATTGGAAGGCATTTAGTAAAAAAAGAGTTTAAATTAGCAGTTGATAAAATATTGCAATTCGATGAGTCAAAAGCACGTCATTTAATTAAAGTGTTAGATAAAAATCCAAATGACTACGTTAATTCTCTAAGACAAATACAGCCAAAAATGCTTTTGCTATACGTTCATGCGTATCAAAGTTATCTATGGAATAAAACTGTTGAGTTATACCTAAAACAAAATCCTAATTCAAAGCAAAGACAAATACCGATAATCGGGTTCGGAGTAGAAATACCTGGGGATTTAGAGCCAATTATCAGTCAAGTGTTAGAGGAAGAACAGTTAGATTTTAGAAGTTTTATAATAAGACAAATACCTGATTTAAGTGCTGAAGGTACAAACAGAGAGCTATACATTGATTACCAGAATTTAAAATGCGAGTACTTAGATAAAGATGTAATTTACTTAGAATTCTTTTTGCCAAAAGGTTGTTATGCTACGATGCTAGTTAAACAATTAGTTGAGAATGGGTCCTCTGGGATTTGAACCCAGGACCTCACCGGCTTCAGCGGTGCGCTCTCCCGGTCTGAGCTAAGAACCCAGAACACGTAAACCTCAATTCATTTATAAAAGTTTTCAAACTTTTCTAATACTTCCTTTATTACCTGTGCTTATTTGCTTGACTCCTCGGAATTCTTTGACTTTTCCATCTTCAATGATTACTTCGTCTCCAACAGTGAAATTAGAGGTGTCGTCATCCCAAAGAGTTAAGTCTATCTTTCCTGATTCGTCCTCAAGCACAGCTACAGCGACTTTTCCTGGAGAGCCAAACCGCGTAAACGTTTTTATCGTGCTTATGTCGATAATTTTTCCTTTTATAGTTACTTTCGTATGACTTTGACTAAGTTGAGATATATCCATACATACTATATGGAACAAAAGTTATATAAAACTATCTAAACACAGTTTATTCATGCAAATAATACCTGCTGTTTTGACAAGTGACAAGCAAGAATTAAATGAAACAATACAAAATTTGAGCTTTACAAAAGTCATCCAAATTGATTTCATGGATGGTTTGTTTACGGATACAAAAAGCGCTCAGTTAAGCGAAGTAGAATTAGTTAAAGGTAAGTTTTTTGAAGCACATTTAATGGTGGAAAGTCCCGAGCAAAAATTTGAATTAATTAAAAAGAAAGGGTTTAAAAGAGTTATCTGCCATGTTGAAACCATCCAAGATCTAAGTAAAACGATAAAAGAAGCTGAGAACCTTGGTTTAGAGTTGTGCTTAGCGTTTAACCCAACAACTCCTCCAATTATAACAAAAGGAGTTAATAGATATTTGTTCTTAACAGTTATACCTGGTAGGCAAGGTCAAAAACTAATTGAAAAAGCAATACCTCAAATCTTAAACTTCAAAAAACGTAACCCGAATTTAGTGGTTGGAGTAGATGGAGGCATAACTGCAGATAACATTAAGTTATTCAAAACTTTAGACTACGTCTGCGTGGGTTCATTTATAACAAAAAGCAAAGATTTAAAGAAAAGCTACGACAAGCTTAAATTAGAAAGTGGATCTTAAAAAAAATGCGTTGGAAATCAGAAAAGATATGCTAATTATGCTAAACAAAGCAGGTAGCGGTCACACAGCAGGCCCATTAGGCATGACAGATATTTTCACGTACTTATATTTCAATTTCTTAAAAGTAAATCCAAAAAAACCTTTAGATCCAAACAGAGATTATCTTATTTTAAGCAACGGACACATCTGTCCAGTTCAATACACTGTGCTAGCTCACAAAGGATTTTTTCCAAAAACACATCTTGCTACATTAAGAAAACTATCAAGTCCGCTTCAAGGTCACCCTCACAGAACACAGCTTCCAGGAATTGAAACCACTTCAGGTCCTTTAGGTTCTGGAATAAGTCAGGCATGCGGAGTAGCTCTTGGGTTAAAATTAGATAAAAAACCAAACAGAGTCGTATGCATCACAAGTGATGGGGAGCACCAAGAGGGAAATACTTGGGAAGCAATCCTTTTGGCTGCAAAGTACAAATTAAACAACTTAATAGTTATAGTTGATAGAAATAAAATTCAAATAGATGGTAATACCGAGGATATCATGCCTCTTGGAAGCTTAAAAGATAAGTACAAAGCCTTTGAGTGGAGTGTTCAAGAAATTAACGGTCATGACTTCGAGGAAATAGAGAAAGCTTTAGAGAAAGCAGATAAAATAAAGACTATGCCTTCAGTTATAGTTGCAAATACTACTCCAGGTAAAGGAGTCAAATTCATGGAAGATGATTACACGTGGCATGGAAAGACTCCAAGTGAAGATGAGTTAAGAGAAGCTTTGGAGGAGTTAAAATGACGAGAAGTGGTTTTGGAAAAGGATTACTTGAAGCTGCAAAGACAAACAAAGATATAGTTGTTCTTTCAGCAGACCTTGCAGGTTCAACCAAAGTCAGTGAGTTTGCAAAGACGTATCCACATAGATTCTTCCAAGTGGGAGTTGCAGAGCAAAACTTAGTAACAACTGCTTCAGGTCTAGCTCACACAGGGAAAATTCCTTATGCGACAACGTTTTCAGCGTTCAGTCCTGGTAGAAACTTCGAGCAGATAAGAACAACGATATGCTACAACGATCAACCAGTAAAAATATGCAGTACACATACAGGTCTTGGTGTTGGGGAAGATGGAGCTACTCATCAAATGCTTGAAGACATAGCTCTAATGAGGTCGCTACCTAACATGATAGTAATTCAGCCTTGCGATGATTTAGAAGCAAGCAAAGCAGCAATTGAGATATCAAAGGTTAATAAACCAGTTTACTTAAGGCTTACAAGACAAAACCTGCCTCAAGTTACAAAAGAATCGTCTAAGTTTAAAATAGGCAAAGCCAATATTTTAAGAAAAGGAGAACACATAACAATAATTGCAATAGGGCCTTTGGTTGCTCCAAGTTTAGAAGCTGCAGATAAACTAAAAGAACTGGGTATATCTGCAGAAGTAATTAATTGTCACACAGTAAAACCATTAGATGAAAAAACCATTCTTCAAAGCGTTAAAAAAACAGAGCTTGTCATAACTGCAGAAGACCACCAAGTCACAGGGGGTTTAGGTTCAGCCGTAGCGGAGTTGTTGTCTCAAAAAAAGCCTGTGCCACTTAAAATAATAGGTGTTGAAGATAAATTCGGTGAATCTGGAAATTACAAGGAATTATTTAACAAGTACAAGTTAAACAGTAAAAGAATAGTTGAAGAAGCTAAAAAATTAATTGAAGATTTCTAAACTCATAATTTGTTTCTCAAATAAGTCTTAAGTTCACTTATTTTAATTCTCTCTTGCTTCGTGGTTTCTCTGTCTCTTACCGTTACGGCTTTGTCTTCAAGGCTTTCAAAATCAATCGTGACACAGAAAGGAGTTCCAATCTCATCCATCCTAGCATACCTTCTTCCTATACTTCCTCCGTTGTCGAAAAAACAGTTAAAATCTTCTTTTAAGTCTTCAAATATTTTCCTAGACTCATCATCTAACTTTTTTACTAAAGGTAAAATGGCTACTTGCAAAGGAGCTATCTTAGGATGCAAATTTAAAACGATGTTTCCTCTTTTCTTATCGTCATTATATGCTTCAAATAAAAACACAAGTATTGCTCTATCAAGTCCAAGACTTGGCTCAGCTACTACATGTGGTACGACCTTAGATTTTGTTTCTTCATCAAATAAGCTTAAGTCTTTTCCACTGTGTTTGATGTGTTTGGATAAATCGTAGTCACTTCTATCAGCTACTCCTTGCAGTTCTTTAAATCCAAATGGGAATTTGTATTCTATGTCCCAGCAGTCACTAGAATAATGTGCGAGTTCGTCTTTTAAGTGTTGTCTTATCCTGAAGTTTTTTGGGTTGCATCCAAGTTTTAAAAACCATTTAATGTTTTTTGCTAAAAAGTAAGCGTGCCATTCTTGCAATATTTTTTTCTTCAAAAGCTCTTTAACACTCATACTGACAGCTTTTTCGCCTTTTTCTTGCATTTCAGCACTTAAAACACTCATAGAAAAATCTTTTACTTCGTCAATATACGGGCATTTAGTTTGTTTTGGATGTATAAAATATTCAATTTCTAACTGTTCGAATTCCCTACTTCTAAAAATAAAGTTTCTAGGACTTATCTCATTTCTAAAAGCCTTTCCTACTTGAGCGATACCAAAAGGAAGTTTAAGTCTTGCGTTTTCTTGTATTAGTTTAAAATCTGCAAATATTATTTGTGCCGTTTCAGGTCTTAAATAACCAATGTTTCCTTGTTTTGGTCCTATGTTTGTTGTAAACATCATATTAAAAGAAACGCATTCTTTGAACTTTTTACCCTTTAAAGTCAAATTATGTTTTTTTAAGAGCTTGTTTACTTCATCACTAGTAACGCCATCGAAGTTTCCTCCAAGTTGTTCTTCTAAAAAGTGATCTGCTCTTATTTGCTCTTTGCCATCCTCCGTTTCTAATATTAAGTCGCTAAATCCGTCAACATGCCCGCTGGCTTTCCAAATTTTAGGGTTGGCAATTATGCTTCCATCTATTCCTACAATGTCTTCTCTGCTTCTAACCCATTCCTTCCACCATGCATTAACAACGTTTCTTTTGATCTCTGAACCATAAGGTCCGTAGTCGAAAAATCCGGATAATCCTCCGTAGATTTCACTGCTAGGATAAATTATTCCCTTTCTTTTACAAAAAACAGCCATTTCTTCAACATTTATAGTCATACAAACCAAGTTATGTCTTTCATTATATAAATATTACTTAGTTGTGCTAAATTATTTAAACAAATAAATATTCATAAGTACATGTTAATAGAAATAATCAGGACGATAATATTATTGCCTTTCATCTTCTATCTGCCAGGATACTTAATAACTAATTTATATTATAAAAAGCTTAAAGGCTTAGAACAAGTATTGGTATCAATATTTATTAGCATATCAATTGCAATAATATATGGCTTAATGATAAGTCTTATTGGACTATTTAACATATGGAGCATATTCACGTTCTACGTACTTCTAAACGGAGGATTATACTTAAAATGGATGTTTCAGTAGTCATTCCTTGCTATAACGAAAAGCACACAATAGGGGTATGTATAGATAAAATAAGAAAAACCTTGCCGAAAGCAGAAATCATAGTAGTAAATAACAACTCAACAGATGGCTCAGATAAAATTGCAAGACAAAAAAACGCAATAGTTGTAGATGAAAAAATCCAAGGGTATGGTAGTGCTCTAAGAGCAGGATTCAAAAAAGCAAAAGGAAAAAGAATAGTTATGGCCGATGCAGATGACACCTACGATTTCCAAGAACTACCTAAGCTTCTAAAATATGATGCCGATATGGTTATTGGAAACAGATTAAACAATAAAATGAAAAAAGGTAGTATGCCTTTACTTCACAGATTCTTAGGAACTCCCGCGATAAACACATTAATTAAAATAATTTTTAAAACGAAAATAAAAGACAGTCAGTCAGGATTTAGAGTAATAAAAAAAGAATCTTTAGAAAAGATGAATCTGCAAAGCTCAGGTATGGAGCTTGCAAGTGAGATGATT
>SKHC01000079.1 GCA_007117145.1 Candidatus Woesearchaeota archaeon | reverse complement strand
TAACTTAACTTAGTATCCAAGTCTTTAAGTACGGTAACATAGTTTATAAATACTTCGTATGCACTTGGATCATTGGAAATGTTTTCATCGGACATGTTCAAATAATACTCGAAGTTGCAAAGCTGCCTCCAATTATCAACATGAACCTTGTTTTGAGTAGCCTTAACCTTGTGTTCTAATTTCACAAGTTCTTTTAAAGCACTGTTTTGAATGTTATTTGTAAGCTTTGAAGTACCACTTTGCTTAAATTCTTCTGATGCTAGTTTTGCCATCTCACTGCCAAACAAGAACTCGTGCTTTCCCACAATGTCTTGTAAAGCAGATTGGTAATCATCATTTAATAAGTATTCAATGTCAAAAGCTATAACGTTAATATCTTGAGTTACTCTAACTAGTTGACTACTTCTAATCAAAACAGCTTTCCCAGTCTTAGTTTTATAAACCTTATTTGAATCAACATATTCTGCAACTATTATACCTTCAAAACCATTAAGATTAGATTCAACTACCTCACTAAAAGAATAATCGGTATTTCTAAAAATCAAAGGTTTCTTATTGAAATGTTTTTCCAATGTTGATACATGCAACTTAACTTGTTCTTTAAACTCAGCTTCACTGAACAAGTAACTAATGCTATTATGATGAGGCTCACCTACAAGTTCAACGTTTTTTGAATCTGCAAACTCTCTAATTAGTTTAAGAGCTTCAGGTACATGAGCAGAAAACATGTCGAGTGCGACTCCGCCAATACTCAAATTAACCTTAATCTTGTCTTTTAACTTCAATAAATCAGAAATCACAGGTTTTAAAGTGTTTTCGTAGTAATCCTGTGCGATGTAAATATTTTCTTTATCATCAAAGTATTCTTTGTCGTTTTTACCCATGTCAAAAAAAGAAAAACCATTCAATTTCTTACTTAAACTAATTCTTAAAAAAAGTGATACTTTAGCCATTTTATCTTACCAGGGCATTATATATATTTAAGCATTTCGATGCCGGCTCTTCCCAAGTGGTGTTTTTTGCTTCTAAATACCCTCTTTCACTAAGTTCTTTATGTAAATCTTGATAAGAAAGCACAGCCAAAATCTTGTTTGCCATATCATGAATATTCCAAAAATCTACTTTTAACGTGTGATTTAGTATTTCACTAATACCACTTTGTTTACTAATAATGGTTGGGGTTTTCTTAATCTGAGCTTCATAAGGAACAACTCCAAATGGCTCACTGATACTTGGCATAACGAAAACGTCAGCTTCACTAAAAATAACTTCCGCCTGATCCCTAGTGAAAAACCCTAGGAACTCAAAATTATCCCAAAGATCCATCTCCTTAACTTTTTCCTTCATCTTCTCAAGCATGTCCCCGCTACCTGCAACTTGAAACTTAACTTTTGGGTTTATCATAGTTACAAGCTTTGCAGCCTCAACAAAGTACTCAGGACCTTTTTGAAGAGTGATTCTGCCAGCAAACAGCACGATTTTTTCATCGTTGTTATTTCTTTTTACAATCACATCATTCATAGGACTTGTGGCATTATGAACAACTTCGACCTTATCTGGGTCAATTCCGTAGTTGTGAATACACCTATCTTTCGTTTTATGACTAACAGCTATAACTCGGTCAGCGTTAAGCATACCTGCTCTTTCAATCTTGTAAATATGAGGGTTTGCCCAAGCTCCTCCACTTTTATCAAATTCGGTTATGTGAACGTGAACAATAAGAGGCTTACCTGTAACTTCTTTTACTGCAATCCCTGCAAGGAATGTAGTCCAATCGTGAGCGTGAACAACATCGAAATCCTCTTCCAAAGCAATTTTCTTAATAGCCTCACTGAACCGGTAAACTTCAGCCATTAAATTACTTCCGTACAATCCACCTGTTGGATTCTTGGCCTTGAATTCCTTGTACTTCTCGCTGTACTCTTGCTCAGAATTATAAGCTGAAAGCAGTGTTGGAATTTTAATCGTTTTAATGTTTTCAAAACAAATCTCTTCGTCAGCTTTTAACACCTTAAGCAATTTATTCTTAGAATTAAGCTCCTTTAATCCCTCATCAGGACCTTTAGGCATCACAAAAGTAACTTCAACGTTTAAATCATTAAGCGCCCTGGCTAACGCGTCACAAACGATTCCAGCCCCTCCCGCGAAGAAGGGTGGAAATTCCCAACCTAACATAAGCACTTTCAATTAATCTTCAACCTCTTTTACATAGTCTTGGCTTGTTCTCATATATAAATGTATCTACAAAAGATTTATGATTTAATGAATACTAAAGTATGATAATAACAAAATATATAAATAAGAAAGTATAATTTTTGTTTAAATGATACTTGAAGACCTTAACGCAAACAAATGGCAACTTCTAAAACTCATAGCTAAAAAACCAAAAAGCCCAAAAGAACTATCAGAACTCACAGGCTACACAATTTCTAACATAAGCCAGCAATTAAAACTCTTAGAAGCACAAGGTTACTTAACCAGAAAAAGAATGGATACAGGAGTCGGAGGAAGAAAAGGAAAAGACGTGCGGATACTATACCAAATGAAAGAACAAAAAACGTATCTGTTAAGCATCGGAAAAACAACAAAGCTAAAACAGCTCAAAACTGATGAAAAAACAGAATACGTACTTAATGTATTAGTAAATGATGCACCACTTGTTCCTTTACTCAAATTATTTTGTAAACACGAAGATACAATAAAACACATAGATTCATTATACTTCATAGAAACAATAAGCCACGAAATACACTTATTTGTAGTGAGTGAAAACATAGAGTACTTCAGAGCAAACTCCAAACTCAAAATCGGAAACGACACATTAGTATTTTGGAGTCATACAAAACAAGAAGTCTTAGAGGGATTAAGACAAAAAGAAAAATACTTTCAAGAAAAAATAGAGAAAATGAAAAAATTATATGACAAAAACGACTTTATAGAGGGCCTGCAATGAACAAACTAAAAAAATTCATAGAAACCTTAAGCGTAAAAGACTTAGAACTCATAAAAAAAGACTTAGAGCGTGGTACTTTGCAGAAGATATTAGATGAAAAAATAGCTAAAGATAAAAGAAGAAATTGCCCGATATGCGGTGAAATGATAACACAAGACAATTTTAAGCTGGAATTTGGAAAAAACATGAGAACAACAGCTTACTTTGACGCAGCAGATTGCCTTGCATATTTTGTGCAAACTAGGCTAAAAAAATAAGAAATATTACATTAGTATACATTTCACAATATTTATATTTAAATACGTATTACCAAAAGCTATGTCAAGTAACTTTGAAGAGCTCTTAAAAATTCAAAGATTAGCAGCAGATAGTCTAATGCGAGAGAACGAAGTAGACTCCAAAATAAACTTTTTAAACCTAATTAGGCAGATAAGCTCAACAAAGAAAATACAAGTAGAACAAATAATTCTTACAGCACAAGAAGAAGGAATGAGAGAGAGCCAAGTCCTAGACTTAATTGATGAGCTAATTAAAGATGATTATATCTACCAACCAGAGCCAGGCTACGTTCAAGTTAGAAACTAGAAAGATCTGTTTGAGTTGAACCTTTCAATACATCTTCAAAAGATTTACCATAAAAATATAAGATGCTATCTGCAATTGGTTTTATTTGCTTTTCAATATAATGATTATAATCTATACTGCTTTGAATGTTTTCAACGGGCTCAGGCCCATCATGAGTCATCACGTATTTTATTATATTACTATCAATTTTATCTAACTTCCTTGCAGCTTTGACGTGAGGAGGTGTTGTCTTAGTATATTTTTCCAAGTCTTTCCTTATAGTCTTCCTGTAAATTAGCAACTCATCAAACTCACCATTTTGCAACCCAGAAACAAACTTTTTAACATAGCTCTCAGGGTCTTTTTCTTTAAACACAAGGTCAAGCAAATCTAATTGGAATTTCTTAGCCAAAGAAGTCCAATCTTTCCTGACAAATTCAAGCCCTGTGAACTCAATTTTTTCATCTTTTCCTTTAATTAAAATGCCAGCATACCTCTTCTTTGCACCTTTCTCACTACCCCTAACTTTTGGTAAAAAGAATTTTCTAAAAAGTTTTTCATATTGCAACTCTAAAAAACTGTCCATACCATACTTTTCTTTAACCATTCTTTTAAAGTGAGAGTTCATATCATCTTCAAGTGATTTACCGATTTTCTCAGCTGAATCCTTATCTTTAACATTTAGTTCAACAAAACTACTATCAGTGTCCCCGTAGATAACCTTCAATCCTTTCTTTTCAATTTCAGTTTTTAACTCCTTTAAAACCAAGTGGCCAAAACTAGTAATTGCGTTAGCCATCTCATAACTATAGAACCTGCAATTTGGACTAGCCAAAACACCATACAAAGAATTCATCAAAATCTTAATGGCCCACCTAGTCACCTGATCATCATTTTTAGTGGCTATCTGCCTTTCTTTTCCAAGTTTTTCAAGAATCTCTGGAAGTATCCCTTTTTCTTTAGAAAAACAAGCACCATTAGGGGCAGTAATTAACTCTTCATTAGCTTTAGGTTTACAATTCTTTCTCAAAAGCAATGGGTCAATGTTAAAAGTCCTCATAATACTTGGATACAAACTTTTAAAATCAAAAACCCCAACAAAATCATAAATACCTGGATTTGGACTCATAACAAATCCCCCAGTAGTCTTCTTATCACTATTTACATAGCTTTTGGTAACTGCAACGTATCCCTTGCTTCTAAGCTCTGCTAAATACAAAGAATCCATGCTTGCAATGCTTGCTCTAACTCTCTCAAGAGACATACCAGTAAGCAAGCTTCGAAGAATAGTCAAATCAAAAGTTCCACTGTTTCTCAAAATATCAATTACAAGCTTTGAATCTAGTAAATTGTAATCAACTAATTTTTGCTTATCATTTCTATAAGCATTTTCAATTTCAACACCTTTGTTTTCAGGACCAATAAGCTTTTTGAAATCAGTGAACTCTTTTGCAGCAGTGTCTAACTTGTAATCATCCAAACTGATAAAATTAGACTTTAACATGTGAATACCATCAAGCACTAATCTCCCTTTAAAATCTGCTTTGGAATCAGTTAAAAAACTGTTAACTACATTTACAGTGCAATCATCTTTAGCTCTTCCAAAATCAAAGTGTTTCATCTTCTTAAACAAGATGTTCAAATCAAAATCGATAACGTTCCAACCAACTAATACGTCAGGATCAAATTCAAGTACGATATCCTTGAATCTTTTAAACATCTCAGCTTCGCTTTTAAACGACTCAGAATTCTTATAATCCTCATTTGCCACAATTAACACTTTACTTAGCTTGTCATCACTGCTTTGAAGACTAATACAATAAACTTTTTTTGAATCCATACTAGTTTCAATATCCAAACTCAAAACCCTCAAGTCATCAATAGTAAACTTTTCAGTAGAAGGCTTTAAAGTTGGCTGATCAAAAAACAAATCAACCCTATCTCCTTTCGTTGATTTTCCATTGATTTCAACAGAGCCTTTTATTTTCATATCAATTAAAAACCTGTAACTAAAAGGAATGTCAGCTTCAAAACACTCAACACCGTTTTCATCTAATAGTTTCCTTGATTTCGCAACTTGATCTGGAACATCAACTATAATTTTTACGACCTCTTCTTCATCAAAAGTCTTAAGATTCGTATGCTCAAACCCAAAAGAGGTAAGTTCTCGAACTTTAACCAAGTCATCTTTTCTAACAAAAAAATAGGGGTCATACCTGTACCTAACTTCAAAGCTCTTACCACTTTTTAATCTACCATAAAGATAAACAAAGCTCTTACCATCTTCAATCTTGTAAGTTGGGTAAATTATGAATCCAATCATGACTTTAAGTAAGCCTAATTAATATATAAGGTATTCGAAAAAAAATCTAAAAATATATAAAACTATGAAATAATAGTCGAAATAATGAATGAAGCTTATGAAAAATTAAACAAACAATTACAAGAAACTGTAAAAGGCGGTTGGCTTACAAACAGTTTTAGTAAAAGAGTGAAAAAATTCGCAGTGACGGCGATGGCGATTCTAAGCATATTATCTTTTGCGCAGAAAAGTGCGAGTGCTCAGCAAACACCAGAAAACATAAGACAAATAGAGCAAAACGTCATTACTTGGGGTCGTGACTTGCAAACAATGCCTGAAGACAAAAAACAAGAATTCAAAGAACTACTAGTAAAATACACAACAATGTACATGCAAGAAATGATAGATGAACTCAAAGAATACATAAGGGCTGGAAGGTACAGAGAAGCTCTAAGTGCAGTAAGAAGAATAGAAAACATGGCCGAAATAGTTGAAGATGAGCCTCTTTTAAAACTTGCTAGGAAATATGAAGAGATAATTAAAACCAATCAAGAGATAAACACAACTCAAAAAAGTGAGTTGATACAAGCAATAATTGCTGAGGTTGGTGATGTAAAAATTGGAGAAGTTAGAGAAGTAAAAATTGGAGAAGAAAAATTTCAAGTAAGCAAAGCAAGATCAAAGAACCTTTCAACAGCTCAAAGAATGGCTGAAAACCAGATAATGCGAAAACTTGGTAAAAGCACTCAAATAATTGGAACTGATGTCGCTCGAGATGAAACAGGATTTACGGTGACGGTCATTAGAAAAAGTGAGTAGTGGAAAAACTTAAAAGACACATAAACTTTCTGCATATATGTCAAAAAAAGATTTAGTGCTAGAAGTCCTTGGAGAAATAGATGATCCTGAGCTTATGATAGACATCGTAAGTCTTGGCTTAATATACGATGTAAAAATAAAAGGCAGTGACGTATTCGTCGAAATGACGTTCACATTCCCAGGATGCCCATTCGGTCCTAGTTTAATCGAAGATGTTAAAGACAAAATACTTAGCACAAACGAATTTAGAAACGTAGACGTCAAAATCACATTTGAACCACCCTGGACCCCAGATAAAATTGACCCAGATATAAGAGCTGCTTTAAACCTCTAAAACTTCTTATTTAAAATATTATCAATCCTGTAATTCTCAGTGAAGTCAGCTTGCTTTTTAGCCAATGATTCACGCAAGAAATTTTGCATTTGTGGAACAGTTTCCTCAATGTCAAACACGTATTCTAACTCAACCTTTGACTCTCTCAT
>SKHC01000065.1 GCA_007117145.1 Candidatus Woesearchaeota archaeon | reverse complement strand
GCAAAGTCTGGTCAAATGCGCAGGACTTAAGATCCTGTCCCTTAGTGGGTTCGGGGGTTCGAATCCCTTCCCCTGCATTTTATAAAATGAATAGAGACAAAGACATAACAGATTTTTTCGGCCAACAAACAGGTGTAATACACACATATAAAGGCCTTGACATGAGTCATGTGCAATTAATCGAGGAATTACAAGATATTGATATACCCATCTACGCTAGGATTATAAATGACTTGGAAAAAGACTCAAAAATTATAATGCTTAAAACTTACTTGAAAAACTTTGACGAATTAGTTCAAATAAGTGAAAATTTTACTCAAAAAATTAAATCTGATTATGAATTAACACCTACCTCTACTGCTTATCGTAATTAAATTTGGTAAAATTTATATATTATAAATAATGGTATTTAGGCATACAAATGGAAATTTTAATGCCGCCGAAAATTAATAAACTAAAATATGATGGCGGAATATTCTATGATGTACAAAAAGAACCAGTAAGCATCGGAATTGTAATTTTTAATCCTCTTGAAGTATACAAAGGAGAAACTGTTGAAACTAAAAGTGAACTTCTTGGAATTAATAATAAAGCATTAGTAGCTGAAATTACTGATTTTTACCCAAATGGCTTAACTGGAGTTATAGGTATTGAAAATATAAACGAGAGATGTAGAAAAGGAAGAGGAAGTAAATTACTTGAAGAAATAACAAAAGATGCCATTAATTGCGGTTCAGAACTTCTATATGTGAAAACAAATCAAGATCCGATGAAAAATTTTATAGCAAAAAAAATGTTTTATCAATTACCAAGTAATCATAAAGATTACACCTTTTTTTACAAAATTATTTGAAGCATTAATTATTTAAACGATAATATAATACAAAAGAGCATGGATAAGGGAATAGCTGTAAAAAAAGAAGAAAACTTCTCAGAATGGTACACAGAGCTACTTGAAAAAGCAGAGCTAGCAGACGTGAGATACGGAATAAAAGGATTCGTTGTTTACAGAGAATGGGCACAGATTAGCATAGAAAAAATGTTTAGGATATATTGCGACGCCTTGGATAATTACGACCACATGCCTCTTTGCTTTCCAACACTTATCCCAGAAAAAAACTTTGAACTAGAATCAAGCCACGTAGAAGGATTCAGCCCAGAGGTTTTCTGGCTTGAAAAAGAAGGAGATGAAAGATTCGCTCTTAGACCTACAAGCGAAACCGCATTTTACCAAATGTATAGCCTTTGGATTAGAAGCCACAGAGACTTGCCTTACAAAAGGTATCAAAGAGGCAGTGTTTTTAGAGCTGAAAAAACTAAGACTACAAGACCTTTTTTTAGAGGAAGAGAATTCCACTGGATAGAAAGCCATAATGGATTTGAATCAGAAAAAAAAGCTATGAAACAAGTAATGGAAGATATGCAGATAACAAAAGAAGTTTTACTTCAAAGATTTGCGATACCACACATATTTTTTGAAAGACCACAATGGGACAAGTTCCCAGGAGCAGTAAATACGTACGCTGCCGATGCATTGATGGGTAGCGGGAAAGTATTGCAATTACCATCAACTCATTACCTTGGAACTAACTTCTCAAAGCCTTTCAACGTGAAGTATCAGAGCAAAGACGGAAAAGAAAAATATGTTCACTTAACATGCTACGGACCTGCAATTAGCAGGATATATGGAGCAATGGTAGCACTTCACTCAGACAACAAAGGTCTTAGAGTACCATTTGAGCTTAGCCCTAAACAAATTGTCATAATACCTATAAGGTTTGAAAAAGACAAAAACGTGATGAAACACGCAAAGAAAATAGAGAGAAAACTAAAAAAATACTCTGTTTTTATTGACTCAAGAGAAGAATACACTCCAGGATACAAGTTTAACGAATGGGAGCTTAAAGGAATCCCAATTAGAATAGAAATTGGACCAAAAGACATTGAAAAAGAGCAAGTCGTCATTATGAGAAGAGACACTGGCGAGAAAGAGACTGTTAGGTTGGAAGAATTATCAAAATACGTTAAGAGCATCGAAAAAGAATTCACAGAGAACTTAAAAAAACAAGCTAGCACTGATTTTGACAAGAGCATAATCAACGCCAAGACAATGCAAGAAATTAAGGAAGGAATAAAAAACGACAAGATTGTCAGAATAAACATAAAAAACATGGAGCTTGAAAGCTTGAAACTCGCAGAAGAAATCGACTTACTCGGTGGAGAGATAAGAGGATGCAGGATTGATGTTAAAGAGAAACCGTTTGGGAAATGCGTTGTAAGCAAAGAACCTGCTACAAGAGTTGTATACGTTGCAAAGAGCTACTGATTTAAGATGAATGAATACAAACAAGTAATTCTAGTAAGAGATGATTTGAAGCTTCCCAAAGGGAAGATGAGCGCTCAAGTAGCACACGGTAGCGTAGAAAACACTTTGAAATCTGATGAAGCCCTCGTAAATAAGTGGCTTTTACAAGGCCAAAAAAAAGTGGTACTGAAAGTTAAAGACGAGAAAGAATTAGTAGCATATTTTCAAAAAGCAAAAGATAATGGGTTAAAAGCTAGCCTGATTAGAGATGCTGGGAGAACATTCTTAAAAAAAGGAGAAAAAACAGTTGTAGCAATAGGACCTGAAATAGAAGAGAAAATCGACTCAATCACTTCTGAATTGAAGATGATGTGATAACTTTTATAAACGAGTGAGGCTTACTGTAAAAAATGAAGGAAGTAGACGGGAAAAAGGTGTTAAAAACTGTAGAGAGGGTCAGTATTAGCAACTTGAAAGGGGACAAAACAGAGGTAATACTTGCCAGAGTAGATACTGGAGCTAGCAAGAGCAGTGTAGGACTTGGCCTTGCAGCAAAACTCGAACTTGGACCTATTAAAGGATACACTAACATAAAAAACGCGCATGGCGTAACAACAAGAGCTGTAGTTGAAGCTGTTATTAATATTGATGGAGAAAAAATTAGAGAAAAATTCACGATTGGAGACAGGCAAGATATGAAATACAAAGCATTAATTGGAAGAAACGTACTTAGAAGAGGATTCTTAGTTGATGCTAGCGAGGAAGAAGAATGAAAGCAGCTGTTATAAGTCAAGGAAGCGAAAGTAGTAAATGGGTAGCAGACGCTTTAAGGAAATACTTCGACAAAGTAGAAGAAATAAACTTGAAAGGATTAGAAATTAATATTAGCGGAAACCACGCAGAAATACTATACCTTGGAAAAAAACTAGAAAACTTTGACTGCATATACGCAAAGGGAAGTTTTAGATACAGCCAAGTTCTTAGAACTCTAACAACTATCTTAAAAGATGACTGTTACATGCCAATCACAGCAGAAGCATTCACCGTAGCACATGACAAACTATTGACTCATTTAATGCTACAACAATACAAGATTCCAATGCCAAAAACGTATATAAGTACTACTATACCTGCTGCAAGAGAATTACTTAGTAGTATGAATTACCCAATAATTATGAAGTTCCCACAAGGAACACAAGGAAAAGGAGTTATGTTTGCTGATAGTTATAGTAGTGCAAGCAGTATACTAGATGCTTTAAGTGCATTAAAACAGAGTTTTATCATACAAGAATTCGTAGACACAGATAATAGTGATGTCAGAGCTATAGTGGTTGGAGATAAGGTTGTGGCTGCAATGGTCAGAAGAGGTAGTAGTAACGAGAAAAGAGCTAACATACACGCAGGAGCAATAGGAGAATCATACGATTTAGACCAAAACACTAAAGACATAGCTGTGAAAGCAGCAAAAGCCACAGGAGCTGAAATATGTGGCGTTGATATTTTAGAGAGTATAAGAGGACCTTTGGTTTTGGAAACAAATGTAAGCCCAGGCCTTCAAGGCATAACTAAAGCAACAAAGATTGACGTAGCTGACAAGATTGCAAGGTACTTATACAAAGAAACAGTGAACAAGAAAAACAAGCAACAAAAAATAGAAACAAAAAACGTGATGAGCGAAGTAAACAACGGAGGAGAACTCATAACCTCACTTGATTATAGAGGAACAAGGATACTCTTACCTGAAATAGCCACGCTGATTAGCAAGATAACAAGTCAAGACCAAGTAGAAATAAACGTAAAAAAAGGAATTATCACTCTAAAAAAAATAGATATAAACTAATTATTTAAAAACTGTTTTCTCACTTATTATACCACTATTACCTTTAGGATCTTCAAGCGTAATCGTAATACTTTCCTGACCCCACATAATCTTAGTTAACTTTTTAACAAGATTCTTAGCCTTCTTCTTCTCAGCAGGATCATCACTGTTATCACGAACATCTTCAACTTGCTTTTTAACCCTACTCAAAATACCCTCTATGTTAGTTACATAACCACTACTATTCTCTCCTGGCTCAATTGTAGTAATACGCGGAATTGTGATTTTAGCAGTACTGCTTTTAACAACTCTAACTTTCATGTCATCCTCGCTATCAATTGTGAACTGACACTTAACCTTGCCTTTATCCTCAACACTTTCAAGATCAGAAACATGGTAACCACAACCATCGTTTTGACAATCCATAGAAAAAAGAACAACGTTTCCAAAATAAGGAATATCTCTTTCAGCCTGTCTTAAAGTCAATGTGTTTTTCAAACAAAAAGGGCATCTCTCCCCCTCAAGAATCTCTACGTTAAAATCGTTGTCTGTCATAAAAAAAATAAAAGAAAATCAAGTATAAAAAGGTTTTTATTCTTCAATATCTTCAGTTGCACTATTTCTATGAATCATAGCAAAACTTGGCACTACAACGATGTAGTCTTCACCAAAACCTGCGATGTCTCCACTGATAGCTTCAACTGTTTTCTTAATCTTATTTATACTCCTCTTAAGCTCAACGATGTCTTTTTCCCTTAAAGGTTTAATGTTTAAAAGACAAATAGTTGTACCCTCTCTTAAAACATCCAAGATAGGCTTAACATCAGCAAAATCATCAATTACAAATGGCCTCACAATAACTTTGTTTTGAGTCTTAGCATCACTTGAAGTATTAAGCTCTAAGTACTCGTCCTCAGCATCCTGGAAATCGTCGTCATAACTTTCTCTTTTGAGTTTGTGTTTGGATAGAAATTTTCTTATCATTATATGCCCTCCTAGCTACTAAAAATAATTGACTCGACTAGATATTTAAAGGTTTCGCTTTTTTTGGGTTTAAAACTTTAACCATGTACGGACCCTCTAATTCAAAGCCAAGTTTCCTGTAATACTCTCGAACACCAACACCGCTTATAACTAAAAGTTTATCTCTACCTTGCTCAAGCGCTATGGCTTGGGCTTTCTCCATAAGCTGTCTACCAAAACCTTTATGCTGACTTTCCCCTTCATCACCTATCGCGATTGCCCTACCATAAACGTGTAATTCTCTTATAATCGCAGAATTATCAGTGAATTCATCTCTTAAAGGAGAGTGTATGAATCTTAGCCTTGCAAAACCCACGAGTTTATCGTTTGAATCAACTAAGCTTATAAAAAAGTCCTTTGACTCACTACTATCATACTCTATAACCTCAAAGTTAACAGGAGGTTTTACTTCATTTTGACCTATCTCACGAGCTTTTATGTCATTTAAAGTGTAACCTTTACGTTGCATCTCATGAGCTACTAGTTGACGCAGGTTATTTTTATCCACCCCTCCCTTGCTATACTTAGTTGGGATGTCTCTTTGAACTCTCATAATCCTACAATACTTTGGAACAAATTTCACCATTTCACTTATAATATCTGCTGCTTGCGTTGTTGAAAGAGGAGTATATTTTCCTTGCTTGTAATCTAAAAAGAGCTTTGTTCCAGGCATAACCATTGTAGGATAGACTTTTAGCATATCTGGCTTATACGCAGGGTTTTCAAATAATTCCTTGTAGCACCAAATATCTTCATCTCTTGATACGTTTGGAAGACCTGGCATCATATGAAAATTAAGCTTAAACCCTAAATCTTTTAATATTTGGACACTGTCAATTGTATCTTTTAATGTGTGTCCTCTGTGAGTCTCTTTTAATATTTGCTCGTATAGTGTTTGAACTCCAAGCTCAACTCTAGTACAACCCAGTCTTAGCATGGTGTTTCCATGAGGTAAAAGTCCCCAATCAGGTTTTGTTTCAATTGTCATACCAATGCATCTGATATGACTTGATTCATTCATATCCTTTGCTTGCTCTAAGTCTATGTGCTTTGACTTTTCCTTTAAATCTAACAATTTTTGTTTTATTCTCTTTGTTCTGTCAACGTTTCTTATATCTCCTGGGAGCTCAAAGAACTCTTTGAATTTGTGAATGTCAAAACCCTTCTCACCACTTTTTTTAAAGAAGAGTTTGCTGAAATCATTCATCGCCATGTAACTATCTCTTGCAAAACCTTCCTGGTATTCAACTGCGTAACTTGGAAAGGTACCTCCCATGATTATAAGCTCGACTTTATCTGGGTTTTGACCTATGGCTATGTATTGCTCTAAACGATTCATAACTTGAAGGTACGCATCATAATCATTTCTGATACCTCTCATAGTAGCTGGCTCGTTACCTGTGTAGCTTTGAGGAACATCACCAAAATAACTGTTTGGCCCACCAGGACAATACGTACATTTTCCATGAGGACATTTGAAAGGAGCTGTCATAATAGCAACAACTGCGACACCACTACCTGTCCTCATAGGCTTAGTTTTAAGCAAGGGTTTCAACGTTGAAATTTTATCATCGTCAGCATTAAGATATATCTCTATGTCTGTTGGTATCTTGCTTACCTTTAATTGTTTACAAAGTCTTACTTTTTCTTTTGCAAGCTCATCTTTTGAAGGCTTGTTTTCTAAGACGTACTTTGTTATCTTATCATAATATTTTCTATCTGGTTTTAACATGAACTAAAAAGAATTCCTAGTTTTTTATAAAGTTTTAGAGAAAATTTAAATAATTGAGTGTACAAAATTGTTGTTATGAGTGAAGAAGTAAAACAAGAAGCGCAGAAATGTCCTTTTTGCATGATTGTAAACGGAGAAATTCCAAGTCACAAAGTAGTAGAAAATGATGAATTCATGAGTTTTCTGGACATAAACCCTGCAAATAAGGGACATACTTTGATTGTACCCAAAAAGCACGTGCCAATAAGTCCAATGCTTGAGCCTAAACTAGCAGGAAGTCTTGCAAATATCATAAAGGTTGTAAACCAAAAACTGATACAAACT
>SKHC01000007.1 GCA_007117145.1 Candidatus Woesearchaeota archaeon | reverse complement strand
AGAACAACTCCGTTCATCGGAGGTACACAAGGTTTAAAGGCTGAGTTTGTGGATAGTTTCCCGCCGGCTAGAGTAAGTGATGGTGGAGATGATGCTTTCGATGTTATTGTATCGATAGCAAACAGAGGAGAAACTTTTGTAGCTGCTGGCGATGTTAGAGTACAATTAAGCGGGTTTCCAGCTTCACAGTTTGGTATGTCTGTTGATGAATTGAGAGCTGTAAGTGACGATTTAATTGAAGCTAATGAAAAGAATCCTGATGGAAGTATAATTTCTAGCTTCCCAATTGAAGTTAGCTTTACAGATTTAGCGTATCAACAGTCAGTTCAAGGTAGTCAACCTTTCCCATTCAGAGCAGATATTTGTTACAAATATGAAACTAGGGTGAGTAGCACTTTATGTGTTAAGAATGATTTTAGAAGAGATCAAACGGGAGATATTTGTATGGTTGCGAGTACAAGGCAAGTCTTCAACAGTGGAGCTCCAATTCAAGTAACTAGGATGAGTCAATCTTCTGCTGGAAGTGATGCTACAAGAATTAGCTTTACTATAGAAAACAGAGATACTGGGCGAGCATTCCAGCAAGATTTGGATTGTTCAGATCAAGCTAGAATAGAAAACAGAATCCTTGTTAGAGTTGAAGGTTTTGATGGTGCTGGAGAAGAAATCCAATGTAGAGGTTTAAGAGAGCCTACAGGTAAAAATGAAGGGTTTGTAATACTTGACCAGCAAGGAAAAGTTGATATCTCTTGTGATGTTGGTTTCTCTGAGAGAAGTCCAAGAATTCAACCTTTTAACATCGTTTTAGAATATGATTATAATGAGCAGATTCAAAAGAACGTTGTAGTTGAAAGAAGCTAAAAACAATTTTTTTTAATTTTTTTTTATTCTTTATTTATTAATACAAACTTAGCAAGTAAGCTTTCTAGTTGAATGAATTCATCGCTTCCTTCTATCATTCTAAATTCTGCTTCTCCGCATTCTTTGACCATTTCAAGTTTAGAAAGATCTTTTGTGTTACTATTCCATGCTTCTTTTTGGAGTTGTCTGACAACGTCTAATCCTGATAATCCTTGGTTTATCATGATATCAACTAGTTTCTTCTTTGCACCTGGAAAGTCATGATCTATGCATCGTTGTATAATCTCTCTAATTTCCAAGGGTTCTGCAAAGCTACTTATGTCGAAGATGTGTTTTTTTGTTATGTTTGTAGTTATTGCTGCTGCGCTTTGCATTATGTTTTCTAGTTTTCTTACATCTCCTGCGCTTACGTAGTATAGTGCTTCTTTTGCTTCGCTATCTATTGTTAAAGATTCGTTTTTTGCGATTATACCTATGATTTCTTGGATTTCTTCTTTTGATAATGGTTTAAACCTAAATACTGTGCATCTGCTCTGTATTGGTTCTAGGATTTTGCTTGAATAGTTACAACTTAAAATGAACCTACAAGTAGTTGTGTAGTTTTCCATTGTTCTTCTAAGAGCTTGTTGTGCTTCTCTAGTTAGTGCATCACTTTCATCTAAGTATATGATTTTGAAAGGTACATCTCCTAATGCTTTTGTTCTGGCAAAGTCTTTTACTTTTTGTCTTATGACATCTATACCTCTTTCATCGCTAGCATTTAGTTCTAAGAAGTTATCTCTCCAATTTTCACCGTATAATTCTTTTACAATTACAAGTGCGAGAGTTGTTTTTCCAACTCCTGGAGGTCCTGCGAGAAGTAAGTGGGGTAAATTGTTTTTTTTGACTAAAGCTTGTATTCTGTTTACTATTTCTTTTTGTCCTTTCACTTCTGAGAATCTTTGTGGCCTGTATTTTTCAGTCCATATAGCACTACTATCCATAATTATTAGCAATCAGGGTTTGTTTATATTTGTTTTTATTGGCGATTCCTGAGTATTTCACATGATTCCAAGTTAGATTAAATGGAAAATTATTTATATGTTTAAACATACACGTAAACACATGGTTGTTAAGACAATAACAATAGTTGAGGAAGCGTATAATGCTTTAGCAAGGGAAAAACTTCCTGGTGAGTCTTTCTCAGATACTATTAAGAGAGTGACTAAGAAGAATAATGATATAGGTGAATTCTTCGGTTGTATTAGTTATGACGATGCTAAATCGATTGAGAAATCTATAAAAGAACAAAGAGATTTTGATAGAAAAAGAGAACTAAGAGGGTTGAAATGATTTGTTTAGATTCTACTTTTATTATTGATTATTTCAGAGGAGATGAAAAAGCGAAAAACCTTCTCTTTAAGTTAGATAAAGATTTTTTATTCACAACAGAAATAACTTTGTTTGAAGTTGGCTTTGGTATGATAAATACTAATAAGAAAAATTTTGATCTTTTCACAAAATTCATTGAGAGAATTAAAATTATTCCAGCTACCACGTTTTTTTCTTTGGAATCAGCTAAGATAAAAAAAGAACTTGAATCTAAAGGTAGAAAAATATCCAGTATGGATTTATTAATTTTAGGTATGATGAGAAGTTATGGGATTAAAAAAATTGTAACTAGAAATTCTAAGCACTTTGAAGGTGTTGATGATATAAGTGTAATAAATTATTAACCTTGCTAAATTTTTTCTTCAGTATTGTTTTCATTAATTTACTTCTATATAGAAAATAATTATTGTTTATGAAAGGTTTTATAACATCGTAGTCATCTTTGGTTATGTATGAAAGAATTTCAAGGATTGAAACTTGACAGGTTTCAAGAAGAAGCAATACACTCAATAGAAAACAATCATAGCGTGGTTGTTAGTGCAGCTACAGGTACAGGTAAAACCCTGATTGCTGATTACTTGATTGATAAATATTTGAAACAAGGCAAAAAAATTGTTTATACTGCACCAATAAAAGCTTTGTCAAATCAAAAATATTCAGATTTTAAAAGGCAATACGGGGAAGAAAAGGTCGGCATCTTAACTGGAGATGTTACGATAAATCATAATGCTCCACTAAGAATCATGACGACAGAGATTTACAGGAATATGCTCTTATCTCATGATCCTGAACTTGATGATGTCATGTACATCGTGTTTGATGAAATTCACTACCTCGGTGATTTTGAGAGGGGTACAGTTTGGGAGGAGAGTATAATATTTAGTAAAGAACATACAAGGTTTCTTTGTTTATCTGCTACAATTCCAAATGCTAAACAGTTTGCCAATTGGATTAGCTACATCAAAAAGCACCAAGTAGATGTTGTGTTGGAAAAGAAAAGAGCTGTGCCTTTAAAACAGTCTTTTTATGATACAGAAACTGGCTTTTGTGAACTAAAAGAAATTAAAGAATTAAAAAAATTAGATAAACATCCAAAGTACAAGTACAACAGACGAAGATTCTTTGACGAGTTAAAAAGAACAAAGAGGTTAGGTCATCTAGATTTGCTAAGTGAAATGAAAGATAAGCTTCCAGCAATATATTTTTGTTTCAGCAGGATGGAGACTCAAAACAAGGCGGTTATCTTGGCAAAGAAAAACAATTATTTAACTTCCAATGAGCAATCACAATTATCATCTATTGTAAGAGAGAGATTAAAAACAACAGACGAGTCAGTGCTTCATTTAGATTCTACGAAGATGCTTAGAGAGTGTTTATCAAAAGGAATAGGTTTTCACAACGCAGGAGTTTTACCTGTGCTAAAAGAAATAGTTGAGACATTATTCTCTCAAGGTCTAATTAAAGTTTTATTTGCTACAGAAACTTTCGCCGTGGGTATAAATATGCCTGCAAAGACAGTTGTTTTTGACAGTATGGAGAAATTTGATGGCATTAATTTCAGATACTTAAAAAGTAAAGAGTTCTTTCAACTCGCAGGAAGAGCAGGTAGAAGAGGAATAGATAAAGTGGGTTTCGTCGTCGTAGTAATTGAGCGACGTACAATGGATATAAATCATGTTGAGAGAATAGTTCAAGATGATAAAGAATCTCTACAAAGCCAATTCAAGCTATCTTTTAACACGATACTAAATTTGATTCACAGGCACACAGAAAAAGAACAGCAAGTAATACTTGAAAGTAACTTCTACACCTATCAACAAGCAGGTCGAGGAGGGGCGAACAGAATCAAAGCAAGTTTTGAAAAAAAGAAGAAGAAACTGATAAAAGAAGGGTACATAGTTCATGGATTAAACGATTTAGAACTCACTGAGAAAGGCTTATTTTCTATGAGGATTTACTCGAATGAATTATTAGTTGGTGAGTTATTTACAGGTAGATTCTCACAACTATTTACAAATAAAGAAATACTTTTACTCGTTGGAAGAATCAGCTATGAGGAGAGAAAGAATCATAAGTTCAAGTCAAAGAAAAGAGATATTTCAAACGCTGCCTTTAAAAAAATAAAAGATAACACGGTTTTATACAATTATTTTAGGAAGAATCAGTTATACTTGTTAGAGCAATTCCTAGTTGAATGGTATGAGGGGTGTGATTTTCCTGATTTGCTTGAGCTTTCAAACCTAAGCGAAGGAGATATTGTGAGATATATTCGTCAAATAATTGATTTACTTCAACAAATACAGCACGCTACGTTAAGCGATGACTTAAAGAACAAGATAAGAGATATAGTAACTAAAATTGATAGAGATGTTGTAAGTGTCAGATTCTAAAAAAATATAAATTAAAAACAATTCCATTTTTACATGAAGATCTTTTTAGCAACACTAGCATTTGGGCTTTTGATAGCTAGTGGGATATTTTTTAGCAATATGACTGGTGCAGTGGTTTACAAGGAACCAGTATATGAAGAAGTAAGTCCTCAAAGGTTTGCTGAGTTAATGACTGGAGATGTGGAAATTATAGATATTCGAACCCTAGAAGAATATTACAGTGGAATCATACAAGGCGCAGTTAACATAGATTATTATTCTACTTCTTTTAGAGAAGAGCTTTCACAATTAGACAAAGATAAAACTTACTTGATTTATTGTAGAACTGGTTCTAGAACTAGTAACGCAGTGGGTATTATGAGGGAGTTAGGTTTTAATGAAGTTTACGTTTTAAAAGGCGGGATAACTAGTTGGAGAAACACCAGACTACCTATTTCGAGTCCTTTCTAAATAAAAAATTAGAATAAAATAATTAAATTATGTCTTCTTCAGCCACAACTAAGAAATCTCCCATAGCAATAACTGCTGAGAATGGAATTAGTGATTCCCCTGTTTTTGATTTCTCAAGTTCTAATTTCTTTGAGTAAGCAGTTGGGCTTCCAAGAATTATGTGAATTAACTCTCCGGAGTTTGTTTCAAATACTAAGTCTCCTACGTTTCCGAAAGTTTTTCCTGTTTTAGAAACTACTGTTTTACCTATTAATTGTTTGGAATATTTTTTTTCATCTTCAGCCATTATTTATCCACCCTTGATTATTATGTCATTTAATACTACTGCGTACTTTATAAAGATTTTGTTTGTAACCCTCTTTATTTATAAGCTTGCGCTTCTAAATTAGCATTTTTGAGTAGCACTTCTCTTATAGGGGTTATAATTTCAATTAAGTATTCACTGACAGCACCTTTCAAGTCTATACTGCTAAGCTTCTTTGAGACAAAGGCTTTTTCTAATTCATCATAAGTTTTGTAACTTACATCTCCGCCGTATTCTAATGGTCTTTTTACTTCAAAAACTCTTTTCTTTGAGTCTAAGTATCTAAAAATAAGGTATTTGGCTAAAGCCATAACTCCGTTTTCAGGGTTTCCGTCTTGACAGAAAGCTTTGTTTATCTTCTTTCTTAGTTGTTTGTCCGTCTCGGTGAATTCTATCTTACTGTTTGGCTCAGAACTGCTCATCTTGCCACTTTCTCCAAGTCCAGGTATCAAGGGTCCCATTAAGTGGATTCTCTTGTTGTAGCCAATCTTTGGAAGGAATTCTCTGGCGAACATGAATATCTTCCTTTGGTCTACTCCGCCAAACTGAGCATCAACCTCTAAGTATTCTTCATCAAGTGCTTGAAGCATAGGATATAAAAGTCCGCTCATCTTCGGAGTGGTTACTTGTTTTACAACTTCAGCACCTGCTCTTTGAGTGTCTCTTGTGGTTACAAGTGCGCTAAGCTTATACATATCCAGCGTATATTTTTCTTTCAGTTGAAAGTCAGAGCCTCTCACAAATTTTAGTTTGTCAAGTGGTGCTCCTGATACTTTAATCATTTCTTTGAAGACTAACTCGTAGTACTTTGTTCTAAGTTCGAGTAGTTCCCAGTCTGACTTCATATTATCTAGGTATGCGTGCATATCTGCGAATAAAAAAGTTATTTCACAACCAGCTTTTAGAAAGTCTGAAAGCTTCATCGCTGTTACAAAGTGTCCTATGTGAGGCTTTCCCGTTGGCGCGGCTCCAAGATATACTTTGAGAGCTCTTTTTTTTAGGATTTCTTTTAATGTGTCTTCTCCTACGACTTCTTGCAAGTTTTTTACGATGAGCTCGTATTTTTCGTTGGCGTTCATGCTTTAAGTAATTATTAAATAGTATATATATTTTAGTATGTTTAATGAATAACTTAACAAAAAAATTAGCTCTTAGTGCAATATTTCTATCATACGATGAGCCTTCAAGTCAATCTTACAAGCTCCATTCAGGAGGAATACTGTTTTTTAAAAACAAAAAATATGTTGTGCAAAGTCCTTTAGAAAAGAAAAGAACTAACTCAATAATTTTGGGTGAAGACTTACAAAAAAACTTAGCTAAGTTAAAGATAGAAAAACTTGGTGTATCCTATAAGCATTTCACATTAGATAAAAAGCGATGGTTCAAAGGAGTCAAGTTCGTCGATATAACAAAAGATTTACTAGTTGAAAGAGAAGTAAAAACCTCTGCTGAAATAAAAAAAATTCGCAAAAGCTGTGATTACACAACAAAATGTTTTAACCAAATAATAAAGAATTTTAATTTTAAAAAGGAAAGCGATATAACAAAGTACATCAAGGAATTCGCTTTAAAAAACGAGTTAGAATTAGCTTTTGAGCCAATAACTGCGTGTGGAAAAAACGCCAAGATCCCTCACTACATGGGTGATTCTAAGCTGACACAGGGATTTTTACTAATAGATTTCGGATTTAAATACAAAGGGTATTGCAGTGATATGACAAGAACAATCTACCTTGGCAAACCAACAAAAAAACAAGTAGAGCTGTACGACAAAGTGTTAAAAGTTCAAAAAGATTGCATAAAAAATGCGATTCCTGGCACAAAAACAAAAGAATTAGATGCAAAAGCACGAAACTTATTAAATTTT
>SKHC01000029.1 GCA_007117145.1 Candidatus Woesearchaeota archaeon | reverse complement strand
CTAATGTGCTTAATACATTAATTCACCCCCAAGTTTTGGGATTTATAGCAATAATGCTAGTTGCCATATTTAGCTTATTCTTACTTACAAAAACACAAGTAGACTGATTATAGATTAATAACACAAAAAAAAATTTAAGATTATTTCTTAGAAGACTTTGATTTTAACTCAGAAACAACTTTAGCTAATTCAGCTATGTTCTCTGAAAACAACGGAAGCATTTTAGCAAATGTCTTCTCCATGGCAGAAACATTAGCATTAACACCACCTATGCTTTCATCATACTTCTCTAATTTACCGAGGAGCGCACTGTGAACTTTATCAAATTCTTTGTGTAAATCCTCATATTTTTGTTCTAATAACAAAATTTTCTCGTTGGTGTCATTTTTCCAATCAATAACCTTAGTTATATTTTCAGCAAGCTCACTCCATTTTTCATCTATGATTGCCTCAACCAATTCTTCGGTTGATACAGGATCATCCCCCTCAAGCGCCATAGTAGAGCTTTTACTTCTTGTTTGCGAGTTAGGACTTAAATTTGGTCGCAGCATAGACTGCGCATCCTCTTGCCTTGAGGTAGTAGTAGAATTATTTTGAACTGAATCTCCTAAACCTTGACCTTGAGCTACTTGAGTAGTTGGCATGTCCACTTGATTCATAGCATCGAAAATATTACTAATCGTAAAACCCTCTCTTTGTAAACTCTGAATAATCTGATTATTCTCTATACCTTGTGCACGCATAGTTTTAATCTGATTTATCGGTAAGTTAGAACTCATTGACTGATCAACTCCAAATATTGGCATTTTTACTTATCACAACTTTATACAAACAAACATCTTTATAAATTTTATCTCTTATTAAAATAGTCTTCAACTTCTTTTCTAGTAACAAATCTCAAAGGCTCCCAGTAATCGATGTATTTCTTTAAAACCATGAAATCATCTAAAGAAACAGCCTCTTTAAGCTCTTTTTTCATCTCATCTAAATCATCAGTTAAATCTTGAATTTTCTTCTTTATCTCCAGCAAATCCTCATTAATCAGGCGTTTGTCTTTGGCAAAACCTCTTTGGGTTTCAATTAACACTTGATCTGTAAGCTGAGTTTTTCTTCTAAGATTAGAATACCTATCTTCCAATATCTTCAAATTACTGCTAACTTTACCCAAAACATTAATTAACTCTTGAGACTCTTTATTTTTAAAAGGGGGAAGATTAGCTTTCGGATTTTGATTGTTACTTTGCTCCATCAACACATATAATAACAAAATCATTTATATTTTTATGCTTTAAACAATAAGATATATAAAAAAAGGAGTGAACAATAAATACATGGAGCCAAAAAAAAGAGGTAAGCTTCCAGACAACTACGATTTTGTCAAGGAAGGAATAGATAATATTTTAAGAATTGATTATTCTGATATTCCAAGAGTTCCAAGCATTGAAGAAGACCCAATATGTATGACTAACGTCGTGGAAGCACTATCAACTAACCCAGGGATCACAAAGATTGTGTTTTTACAAAAACACGACTACGAATATGATTACGACCAAATTAAGATACTTTCAGAAATTGCTAAATTATACAAAGAATTAGTAAAACAAAAAGAACTGCTCAGTTATCAAAATTTGAATCAAACAGCTGAAACTGTGTCTAGTTATGGCATCGCTGCTAAGTACAATGAAATCAACAACCTTGTTTTTAACTATTTAAAAAAAGACCCTATTGGCTGTTTTGTTGAAATAAAAAGAATTCTTAGACGAGAAAAAATAGAATTAGACAAGGAAATAGATGAAAACACGATAACTCTTAAGAAAAGATACGTAAAGATGCTTGAATACTTGCACGATAGCTTGGAAAAAACAACCATGATACAAGTCAGCATACCTTACCTTGCAGGCTACAAGATTGGAGATAGAGAGTTATACAGGAAGATATTCAGCCCAAGCATAAAACCTGACTTTATGTTCACAAGAATCATGGCCACATACCCTACAGAAGGAGAAGAAGTCATGAACTACAGCATTGGAGATACAGAAGTCGTTATATTTTCACTACCTGACACAGTTCAATACTTATACCATATTACTCCTCCCGAATTCAAATTAAGCGAAGAAAAATACGAAATTTTAGATATGGCTCGTAAAATTATGAGTGAACACCAACCCGAAGAACAAGACTTCGTAAATCCAACGAGGATGAGAGAAGTTTTCGGAAACGTGGGAATGGATTTGCTTGAAGAGCTTAGCAGTTACAGAAATTTAAATTTTTCAACGGAGGAACTTGAAGAGTTGACACAAATTCTTATCAGGTACACAGTAGGATTTGGACTTATAGAAATCTTACTTAGAGACGAAAACGTACAAGACATAACAATAAACAGCCCAACTGGTTTAAGTCCTATTTTTTTAGTGCACAGTAAATTTGACGAGTGTAAAACAAACATTATTCCATCTATTAGCGATAGTGAGAGTTGGGCGAGTAAACTTAGACTTTTAAGTGGAAGGCCTTTAGATGAAGCTAATCCGATCATGGATACAGACATCGAAATCCCAGGCGTTGCCAGTGCAAGAATTGGAGTTATTAGCAAACCGTTAAACCCTACAGGACTTGCATACGCGTTTAGAAGACACAGAGACAAACCATGGACACTTCCTTTATTTGTAAAAGTTGGCATGATAAGCTCACTTGGAGCAGGACTTATGAGTTTTTTAATTGATGGTAACAGAACTTTGCTTGTAGCTGGAACAAGAAGCGCTGGAAAATCAAGTTTTCTTGGAAGCGTACTCGTAGAAATTATGAGGAAATACAGAATCATCACGATAGAAGACACATTAGAATTGCCTGTGAATGCTCTAAGAGAATACAATTATAATATTCAAAGCATGAAGGTTGCCAGCGCGTTAAGTAAAGGAACAAGCGAAGTCCCAGCAGACGAAGGAATTAGAACAACTCTAAGGCTTGGAGATAGCGCACTTATCGTAGGAGAAGTTAGAAGCACAGAAGCTAGAGCACTGTATGAAGCTATGAGAGTTGGAGCACTAGCAAACGTGGTTGCTGGAACTATTCACGGAGACAGCCCTTATGGAGTATATGATAGAGTAGTTAATGATTTAAACGTGCCAAAAACGAGCTTTAAAGCAACAGACGTAATAGTTGTAGCAAACCCCATTAGAAGTGCTGACGGACTTCACAGATGGAGACGAATAACACAGATTACAGAAGTAAGGAAAGACTGGCAAGACGACCCTATGGCCGAGAAAGGATTCGTGGACTTGATGAAATATAACTCGAAAACAGATAGCTTAGAGCCAACAGACGCTCTTTTAAACGGGGATAGTGAGATAATAAAAGCGATTGCAGGAAACGTTAAGGAATGGGTGAGTGATTGGGATGCTGTCTGGGACAACATCTTGCTTAGAGCACAAATAAAAGAAAGACTGGTGGAGATTAGTGATAAAGAAAAAAATCCTGATCTCTTAGAAGCAGAATTTGTTATTAGTTGTAACGATCAATTTCACAAAATAAGTGATAAGATAAAGGAAGAAACAGGCAAACTTGACAGCAAAAAAATATTCTTTGAATGGAACGTTTGGCTTGAAAAAAAAGTGAAAGACTTAGAATCTGGGTGAGAGAAAACGAAAAAAGAAAGCTTAGACTACTTGGACATGAAGCAGAAGTATAAGAACAGACTAGCAACTGAACTTGGAGATAAACCCAGAGATGTTAATAAGATAACAACTCAAGACTATGAATTCTTTAAAAAAAGTTTTTTACCAAAAAACCTAAACTACTATGAAAAGGTAGCTGGGTTTGCAGAGAAAATAATCCCGATAACTCCAGATAAGAAAAGTATACCTGACATTGAAGAAGCACTTAGAATTAGCCACTTAAACATCAGCCCCACCGCAGTGTATAGTTTTACAGCTCTTGCTAGCTTTGCAATAATAGTTGTTAGTATACTTTTTGGATTCGTAGTCCCATACGTATTAACAGGAGGAGGTTTTACTAGCTTCTTCTTTGTATTCTTTGGGTTTATAATGGCAGCAATTATGCTTTTGCCTTTAAGCAAACTACCCTTTATTATTAGTAATCAATGGAGAATGAAATCTAGCAACCAAATGGTTCTAAGTATTTTCTACATTGTAACGTTCATGAGGCACACACCAAACTTAGAACTCGCAATAGATTTTGCAGGAGAACATCTAAGTCCTCCTCTTAGTTTAGATTTTAAAAAAGTGATTTGGGATATTGAAACAAACAAGTTTGACAACGTAACAGAAAGTCTTGATAATTATTTGCAAAGCTGGAGAAAATTCAACCCTGAATTCATTGAAGCTATCCACTTGATTGAAAGTAGCTTGTATGAAAACGACGAAGCACGCAGAAACAACGCCTTGGATAAAAGCTTACAAGTTATCTTAGATGAAACTTATGAAAAAATGCTTCACTACACGCACAACTTAAAAGGACCTATTACTACTCTTCACATGCTTGGAATTATCTTGCCTATACTTGGACTTGTAATACTTCCTTTGGTTGTCGCATTTATTCCCGAAGCTCAATGGTACCACTTATTTGCGTTTTACAACTTGCTCCTCCCAGTACTTGTCTATTACTTATCTAGAGAAATACTAAGTACTCGTCCAACAGGATACGGTGGCAGTGATAGCAGTGACTTATCTCCATTAATTGAAAGAGACAAAGTAACTATTAAATTTCAAGGACAAAAAGAAGGCGTTAGCGTAACACCTGCTTTTGTCGGACTATTTCTTTTTGGAATGCTATTTTTTATCGGTATAACTCCTCTTTTAATTCATCAACTAAACCCTGACTTAGACATAGCTTTTACAGATCGAGGAATAGTTCCTGTGCAAGATGTTGAGTCTGATACAACTGTGTATGGGAAACTGCTTGATTATCGTACTATTAATACTGACACTGGTCCAAAACAAGATGGGCCTTTTGGGCTTGGAGCTAGCCTTTTAAGCCTTGCAATCCCTTTAAGTTTTGGTCTTGGACTTGGATACTACTATAAACTGCAAACGGCAGGACTTATGAAAACCAGGAACAGAACTAAAGACTTAGAACAAGAATTCGCATCAGCTCTATTTCAACTTGGTAACAGGCTAGGAGATGGAATCCCTGCTGAGATAGCGTTTGGAAACGTAGCTCAAGTCATGAAAGGTACAAATAGCGGACGGTTCTTTGAACTTGTAAGCAACAACATCATAAAACTTGGAGTGGGAGTAGAATCGGCGATATTTGATAAAGACATAGGAGCTTTAAAACAATACCCTTCCAGCATCATAGAAAGTAGCATGAAAGTATTCTTAGAGAGCAGTAAAAAAGGACCATTAATTGCAAGCCAAGCACTACTAACAGTTGCTCAATACATTAAAAGTATGCACAGAGTAGATGAAAGACTGAAAGATTTAATGGCAGACATAATTAGTAATATGAAGAGCCAAATCTCGTTTTTAACACCAACTATTAGCGGAATCGTTGTAGCAATCACTAGCATGATAAGTCAAATCATAGGAAATCTTGGTGCAAGACTAGATGAACTTGGAGGCGTAGACGCTCCAGTAGCAGGAGCTGGGCTTTTAGATATGTTTGGAGGTGGAGGAATACCCACGTTTTACTTCCAAGCAATTGTTGGACTATACGTGGTACAAATTACGTATATTCTTAGTTACATGATAAATGGAATTGAAAACGGAACTGATAGAATCGGCGAGAAAGACATCATAGGAAATAGTTTGATTAAAAGCACGATTCTATACATAGCCATCACAGGAATATTCACGATACTTTTCAGCATAATCGCAAGCACAGTGATTGGAACACTTTAAACATACAAATAGGATAAATAAATATTGCAAGAAAGAATAGTAAAAAAAAATTATTTGTTATACTTAAAAACGGAACCTAAATCGACTTGACTTTCTCTAAACTCTGACAAATCCCTTTTTGGTTTTCTCTCAATCTCTTCATCATCTTTTTCAGAATCGTCTTCTTTTGGCTCTGGTTCATCTTCTATGAACTCATCTTCAGTACTTTCTGGCTGAGTTTCAACATACCCTTCTTTTTCTTCCTGATCATCTTGAGTTTCTTCATATGATTCTTCGTACGTCTCTTCAACTTCTTCAGTAACTTCTTCTTTAAATGGAGTTGTTTCTTCTCTTACTTCTTCAGATGGTTCTTCGGATAGTTCTTCAGATAGTTCTTCAGATGATTCGTGAGTTTGTTGGTTAACTTCTTCCAACCCTGATGCTTGCTCAACTGTTAAATGACTTATATCTTCATCAGAGCTTTCAACTAAACCTTGTGAAAACTTTTCAATGGTGCCTGGAATATCATCTTCATCATCAACTGACTTTGACTCAGTCATTGACGGCTGAACAGAGACAGATTCTTCTTGTTTTTGAGGGGTAGGACTTGGTTGCCTTGTCTTTTCTTCAACAGATTTGTTTACTTTTTTACTAAGTTTACCCTCTATGTTGATCATTCCCTCAGCCATGCTGATAGCCTCACTTTCTGATGCTGCAATCCCGCTATTTCTTAAAGTAGAAGCTAGATTTCTTAGTTTTTCATCTTGAATTTTATTTATCATACTCATAGTGTTAAATGATTATTTACAAGCATATTTAAAGTTTACTACTGCAAAGAAAAACTATGTCCTTACCTTGATTGTGTGTTTCTACTTGAAATAATTCGGTTAAAAGGATGTGTAATTCCTTTCTTTTCTGACTGTTTTTTAGAATTGAAACTACTACTTTTCCTTGTGGTTTTAAACTCTTTTTTATTTTAGAAAAAACTAGCAAAGGATTTGTAAAATGATGCGCCACAGTAATGCAAAGCACCACATCAAATTTATTATTCAATACCATATCTTCTGCTGTGCATAATTGTATGTTGCGTATGTCAAAAAAATCTGCGTGCTTACTTTTGGTTACAAGTTTACTTGCAGGCTCTACTCCGTAGTACTTAACTTTGAAATGCTTTGCTAGTTGGCAATCACCACAACCAACATCTAACACATTACCTTTGATTTCAACTAGTTTAGATATAAATTCATATTTGGCTTGTTGCTCTTTTCCGTAAAGTTCATTATACGAATCAGCAATTTCATCGTAGTAATCCATAACTAACAGAAATCTATAGGTATTGTTAAAATTTACGAAAACTATTTATAACATTTCCAATTGACTATTCCTAGGGGTGCATAAAAAATGAAAAAAACAAGCGTTAT
>SKHC01000060.1 GCA_007117145.1 Candidatus Woesearchaeota archaeon | reverse complement strand
TCTGATGGTTTTTTTATGGGAAGACCAATTTCTGAGTTTACTGATAGTTATGGTAGCAAATCTACGATGATTAAGGAATACATTGGTGTTGTTGTCAATTTTTTTCCAAAGGCACAAGCTGCTGAGATAAAAATTGAGTCTAACGAATTGAAGGTTGGTGATGATGTCTTGATTATCGGTCCAACCACAGGTACCTTGGAGTTAAATGTGAAAAGCATTCAAGTGAGAAAAAAGTCTGTAGACACTGCCAAAAAAGGTAGAAATGTTGCAATAAACTGTCCTGAAAAGATTAGAAAAAATGATAAGGTGTTTGTGTGGAAAAAGAAAAACTAAGTTGCATTAAGCATCCTTTGGATTATAATGGTTTTACTCCCTCTATGTTTTCTTCAAATTATCTTGCATGGCCTGAGGGCTTTAAGAAAAGATTTTTACGTGATGCCAGTATAGAATACGTCAGGGAAAGCGTTAGTGATAGACTTTCTGGAAAAACTCAGTTAGCTGATGGCTTAGAGAGTTTGGCTTTATCTGTTGAGAAAGTTTCTTCAAGTATTCCTG
This sequence comes from Candidatus Woesearchaeota archaeon, assembly GCA_007117145.1. Taxonomy (GTDB): domain Archaea; phylum Nanobdellota; class Nanobdellia; order Woesearchaeales; family 21-14-0-10-32-9; genus SKIS01. The sequence goes on along the minus strand of SKHC01000060.1, from coordinate 6,938 downwards.
AGGAGTTTAGTTTGGTTAATACTTTTGATTTGGCAGCTGATTTTGTGTTCACAAACTATTTTTACCAAAGAGAATGTTTTAAAAAAATAGAAGATTTAACAAACGAGGATTATTCTTCTGTGCTCGATGATTTTGATTTGGTTTGCAAAGCTTGTGAAAAGCATATGATAAATCCTTATAAATGAACATAAAGAAGCTTTCTTGAAAAGTTTTTTAAATCTTAAGATGTGTTCCTATAATCATGGAGTATTCAAGTATCTTAAACACTATAGTAATCGTGGTTGTATTCTACCTATTTTTTGGAGCGTTTCTGTACTTTTTTCAAAACTCGATGATTTATTTTCCAGACAACCAAGATTTTGAAGAATGCCCACATCTTTTGGATTATGAAAAATTAAATCATGAAGGTACAAGGTTTTATTTGAAAAGGCAAAGCAATGATATTATTGTTTATTATCATGGAAACGCAGGTAGTGCTTGTGATAGAGGGCAGTTTAAAACTGTCTTTGAAAGGACTAATAAGAGTGTTATGTTTGTTGAATACGCTGGGTACTCTAATGATGACAGAAGACCAAGCACAAAGTTGATTTTACAAGATGTTGAGAATGTGAATGATTTTATCCTATCCGAGGGTTTTGAAAGTGTTACTGTTTACGGCCAAAGCATTGGGGCAGGTGCGGCTAGTTATCACGCAAGCATTGGCAGTGTTTCAAAGGTTGTTTTGACTTCGCCTTTTGATACTATGAAAAACTTAGCTCAATCAAAATACCCCATTTATCCTGCTAGTATTCTTTTAAGGGAAGATTATTATAATGTTAATTGGCTATCTGGTTTTGAAGGGCAAGTTCATATTTTTCACGGCTCTTCCGATAGAATTATTCCTACTAGGTTTTCTCTTAGACTCTATGAAAGTTTAGACTTGGAAGACAAAAGTTATACTATTATTGAAGGTGCAGGTCACAATGATATTTGGAACTTTGAAGATTTTAGAAGAAAGCTATCTGAAGTATTAAGTAGATAAACCTTATTTTTTTGATATCTTATACAAAAATTTTTGGAAGTAGTAAGTTGGAAGTATCATGAATATATATGCTGATATTGGTAACAGAAATGTGTAAAAAGGGATTTCTAATTCTTCAAAACCGCACAAATAATTTATACAATTTACGTTTAGATGACTTGGAACTATCAAGTATGACAAGCCAAATATTATAACAAGATATGCTAATGATACTTGTAGGGAGTTGCTTTTTACTGGATCCTTATACGTCATGTATAAAGCTAAGAAGGTGCTTAAAACGTGTGCACTTATAGTGGCTGTCAAGCCAAATCCTTGAAGTTGAAATACGTATTGTGTAACACCTATTAGGTATGTGTCAAAGACAAGTTTTGCTAAAAAATCTAAAACCCAAATTAGTTGTCCTAAAAAACCAAATGATATCAGTGCTTTTACCAGTTGATGTTTCTTTATTAAAAATGCTATACCAAATAAAAGTGGTGCGTGGTTACAAAACCACAGAAAATTGTATAGATTTCCAGAACTAATTGTAGCGTATGATATTATTAGTTGCAAAATCAAAAAAAAGACTCCTACAAGTACGTCTTTGTGGACTTTCATAGTAATTCTGTGGAACTTATATTAAATAAATTTTATTGAAAAAAAAAAGAAAAAGAATTAGATGTATATTTGAACATCTGATTCATCTATTAATTGCTGAGCAAGCTCTAACAGCTTAGTGTTTGCTTCATCTTGTGCCATGAAAGCTACGATGTCATCTCTGATTAAGTCGTACTCTTCGAGTTCCGCACCCATTTGTACTTGCTCATCATAAAATTCTCTGGCAGATTCTTCAGTAATTTCTATCTGCTCTGCTTTTTGCGTCATTAAGCCTTGCAGTTTCAACTCTTCTAATTGCATCTGTAAGAATTCATCGTATGGAACTCCTTGCCCTTCTACTATTTCTCTGACTTCTTCCAAGGTTAAACCTTGACTTTCAAAGTTTTGCTCAACTTCTTCAGTTGATGGAGTGTATCCTCTGTTTTCAGCTTCTTTTATGAGCACTTTTCTTGTGAGTATTTGGCTTAGAACTTCTTGCGGCTCAACTACTGCACCTTGCATTTGCATTTGTGATTGTGCTTCTTGGACTTCTTCTCTTAAAATTTGCTCGCCGTTGATTTCAGCTACTATTTCTGGTAGCTCTTGCGCTGTTTGCTCTCCTATTGGGTCTGGTATTTCTTGTTGCCATTCATCATCTGCATCAGTGTATGGATCACCTCCAGTACATCCCGCTACAAATAACAATAATGCAACACTTATTATCATAATTTTATTCATCTTCTACCACCTACGCTTAGCTCATTTAGAATGTTATTTAAGTGTTTTCGAGAAAATATTTATATGATGATTTTGTGTTATGAAATAGTAGTAAATCAATTTCTGACTCTTTTATACAAAGTTACATCGTAGCCACAGTTATCTTCAAAACGCGTAAGTAATTCTATGTGGTGAGTGTCTGTGAGTTCTTCATCTATTAATGCTCCAGCTCTTGTGCTTAACGCGAAATAATCTGGCTCGTGACTTAGAACTAATTCTGATATGTTATTTGTCCAAAAACTATATGCTTCTAAGTTTAAGTAGTATCCATAGTATACCCAGATGCTCGATATTATTGTTTGTCCTGGTTGTGTTATGTCTTCTAGGTATGTTATTGACTCTTTTACTGCTCCTGTTGATGTGCAAATTGTTTGTTTGTGCATTTCATTAAACTGAGGTATAGCAGTTAAAAGAACTGATATTAGTATAAATGTGATTAAGGCATTTCTTTGTAGTTTTGATTTGCTCATAGCTTTTACTTGTAGGTACAATGCTATTATGATAAAAGGACTTATCGCAAGCAGGTATCTTGGTAGTTTTAAGTTTACAAAGAAAGCAAAGTATAGTAGATTAACTAATATTATTGATATTAACAGCAGTTCGTAGTTGTTCTTTTTTTGTAAGTTAGAGAAAAAAAATAGTATTAGTATGAACAATGCTAAGTTGTATTCTAAAAACAAGTTTTGCAATAGAATCATCGGACTTTCAAATTGAGTGTATGTTTGCAATACTTTGTGCTGTGATATGACAAAGTATAATGGGTTCGCATGATTTTTTAGTCCTGATATGAACCAAGGAAGCAGTGCTACGAAAAAACCTGCTCCAAAACTTGATACGTTTTTTAAGTAGTTTTTGTTTAACAGGAAAAAAGCTCCGATTATTGCAAGTGTTATCAGTGTTGAGAATCTTGCAGAAAAACTAAGACCTGCTAAAAATCCCGCTAACAATATGTATTTTGGATCAGTATTTTTTATAAGTAATAAAAGTGTTAGTAGTGCTAAGAATATTGTGAGTATATCCGTATAAATTTTTGTTGCCCAAAATAAATACTGAGCCGTTAATGCGAGTGTTACTGTAGATAGTAGTGCCAAGTTATCTTTTTTTAAGAAGTGTTTTGATACATGATAGAATACTAACATGTTGGCTGTGCTTATAAAAATTACCAGGAGCTTTGCTATTAGAACTGACTCTCCCGTAAATAGCCAAAAACCAGCTATTATTAGTGAGATTAGAGGGAATCTGAAGTCTTCTTGGAAGTGTACTTCACCTATATATGATTTTGCGTTTGAAAGGTACACTACTTCATCCCACGAAGGTAGTCCTTGAAGTGAAACCACGTATATTTGTAGTAAAAAAAATATTACGAGGAATACGTATAATAATTTTTTGTACATGTTTGTATTGATTTGGTTATGATTATTTAAAATTATCTTAAGAATTGTTTTGTTTGAACAATTAAAAAACTAAATCCAAGTATGAACGGTATCCAAAGCCCAAGCCAAAGGCATGCCCCTGTCCAAAAACTTGTGATTAAGTAAAGACTTGTTAGTGTTTCTTTTGGCAAGGGTTTGTTTTCTAGTTTTACAAATATCGTGCTTGCAATTAAACCAGAGAACAACCACCCAAGAAAGTTAATAGCAGGCACACCGTAATACAAACCTTGTATTTGCCACTCCCAAATTTTAAGCTTTGTTGCTGCAGGATCTAAAATTAAATCTATTAAAACAAGTATTAATGTTGATATGGCTATTTTTGCATAATTATTTTTTTGTTTTAATCCAAAATACATACTTCCTATAACTAAAGGCACAAATGCGAATGGAAGGGTTATGGGTGTTAGTCCAAATAGCTTATATCCCATTAACTCAGTGTATTCAAATTGGGTGTAGGGAAATCCCGTAAGTATTCCAATTGTCTCTATTGTTATTGCAAATAATGATAATGCAAGTATTAGGTAAACAGCTTTTTTTGAGTTCTTAAATAAATAGTAAAAGCTTGGCATGGCCATCAGTATAACAAATATTGAAGATATTATTGAAAGCTGTGGAGATATGAATGTTACTGTGAAATAGCTTGAAAAAAATAGTATTAGTGCTAAAATAATCCAGACCATGTTAAGCCACCATACCAAAATAATATGAATCCAAACCCTGCATTAATGTACGGAAATGTCCAGTATATTTTATCAATTTTTTCAAAACTAAATAGAGGTATAGCAAAGTATACAAGTCCAAGTATTCCAATTACTGGTGAAAAGAACATTGTGATTATCGCTGATGTGAGCCAAGTTATACTGCAAAGTATTAGTGAATTAGTTTTTCCAAGGATGACTGCTGTTGTTTTCACTTTTCCTTTTTTATCTGGAGCTATGTCAGGCACTGCTGAGTATAGATGCATTGTTATGCTCCAGAGCATGGCCGCTATCATTAAATACGTGTTTGGCAGTTGACCTGTAACTTGGTAGTATCCCATGAATGCAGGTATAACGTAGAACAGGTTAGAAATTGAATCTAAATAGGGTCTTGCCTTAAACCTTATTGGAGGAACGCTGTAATAACCTCCTATAAGCAAGTAGAGAATCATGAAGTATATAAGGTTTGGTTTTGCAAGGCTTATTAGCAATCCAAGTATAACTGGAATTGTCAAGATGTATTTGAGATTTTTTTTGTTTTGAGGTTTTAACAAGTATTCTTTTGTTTTCTTTTTGGGGTTTTGCCTGTCTGTATCCCAATCATTATAATCGTTTATTCCATAAATAAACAGGTTTGCTGGAAACGTGAAAAAAGCAAGAAAAAGAAAAAACAACCAGTTAAAATCTGCTATTTGGCTAGCTCCAAGACTAAATCCTACTGCGTAGGTTCCTGCGTAGTATAACCAAAACCTTGGCCTAGATATTTTTAATAAGTCTTTAAATTTCATTTTAACCTGTTTAGATTGTAGTACGATAATTCTGTGAAGAATTGTTGGTCTTTGTTTAACGTTTCTATTATTTTATCTGCTTTTTCTTGGTATTCCGTTATTATTTTGTCTATCTCTGGTTTTATTTGCTCGTGTTCTTTTCTTAAGAGATCTAATTCTTTTTCAGTTAAGGTTTTCCCATAATATTTTTTTAGCTCTGGTTTTCTTTTAAGAATTATTTGTCTGTGTAGTGTTTTCTTGTTTTCTTTGAAGTCCAGGCCCGGTGTTTTTCCTATTTCGTCTTTGTCTCCAAATATTCCAATATGGTCATCTACTATTTGAAATATTATACCTAGAAGGTTTCCAAGTTCTTTGTATTTATTTTCATCTTCGCCTTGAAGTTTTGCTGCGAGCATCATTGGCAAGCTGAATGTGTATCCTGCTGTTTTATGTTTGTAGACTTCTAATATTTCTTGTGTGCTTGGCTCTTTGGCTGAGTTTGAAAAGTATAGGTCTTGCATTTGTCCAAAAGCACAGTTCATCATTTGGTTCGAGTATATTTCTTTTAGGTTATCTGGGATTAGTTTGAAGCTTTGAAAGAATGCTATGTCTCCAAAGCATATAGCCATGCTGTAACCAAAGTGTTCATCTTCTACAAAGTCTTTGTATTGATTATGGATTGTTTTTTCTCCTCTTCTTATATCATCTTTGTCCATTACGTCATCATGAGCTAGTATCCCTGACTGAGTTATTTCAAGTGCTACCGCTATGTCTAAAACGTCTTTTTCTCCTCCAAGTAACTCATATAATCTTAAGAAAAGACTTCCTCTTATCATCTTTCCATTACCTGAGAATTCTTTGAGTTTGTTTTTGTAGTCATCACTCCAATGTATTTTAGATGTACTTTGTTGTTTTAGTCTTGTTAGGATTTCTTGTTTTTTTTCTTTTAATTTTTTCAAAGTCCCACCTTGTTTTTCATTGCTGTAAGAATCACTCTGTATTTGCTTGGTTTCACTTTTTGTTTATAAACCACTAACGGGTTTTCATATATTGTTTTCGCTGTCCATTTATACATGTCAGCCGCGGTTTTTATTGGTACTAAATTTTTCTTAGGTATGTACTTGTATCCTTTTTCTGCTTGAGTTTGCCAAGCATAGTATCTTTTTATTTCTTGCCTTATTAGCTTTTCGAATTTTTCTGAATTCGATTTTGCCTCATCTTCATCTAGAGAAGTAAGTCCAAATTTTTTTTTTTCTTTTTTTGGTTTGTAGTTTCTTTTTAACTTGTTATCTTCTGCTATATCTCTTATCATGTTGATGTATTGCATTGCCATTCCTAGTTTTTGAGCGAAGGGATAACTTTCAGTTGGAAGTTTTAATATTTTTGCCATCATTAATCCCACAATTTCTGCACTTCCATATATGTATTGTTTTGTTTCTTCTATAGTTTGATAATCTTTTTTGTAAAAGTCTTGTTTCATACTTTCAAAAAATGAATTCACCCAGCTTTCTTCAAACCCACATTCTTCTTTTAATTTTATGAAATCGCTGATTATCTTGTTTTCTTTGGTTTTTGTTTTGTATTGAATTATGGCTTTGTCTAGCTCTTTTGGGTCTGGGTTTTCATTATCTACTAGGTTGTCTATGTATCTTAAAAATCCGTATAG
>SKHC01000030.1 GCA_007117145.1 Candidatus Woesearchaeota archaeon | reverse complement strand
CTCTTGGAATTGTTGTTTTATACTTGTTTGGTTTACTTTTGGAAAGCTTTAACTTAAGTGATAAACACATCTTTATCAGTCTTTTACTTGTTGTGATAAGTCCTGCCTGGATTTACACATATACTAACATGTTACCACAAGGAGTAGCATATCTTTTCTTGATTTTGGCTTTACTGTTTTATGTTAAAAATAGTTATTTTTATCTTTTAGCATTAAGTCTTATTAGTCTATTTAGTCCTGTTTTATTCACGTTAGCAATTCTTGGATTCTTTGTTTTTGGCGTTTTGTTTAAAAGAAAAATTTTTGAGTTATTATTGCTCCCATTGATTTTAGTTCATGGTTTAGGTGTATTTTTTGAGTTTTCAATTAAGAGTTTGGATGTGTACAAAATATTTGTCGAGCTTGGTTTTTTGAATAGTATTAGTTTTGTGACTTTGTGTTTTGGTCTTTTAAGTTTTGCAATGTTTTATGAGAGGAAAAAAATTAATGTTTACCTAGCGTTAATTCTTGGCTCTTCATTCATATTATCTGTTTTGTATCAAGAACTCGTTTTCTTTTCCGTTTTGATGTTTAGCGTTTTAGCAGCGAAGTACTATATTTATTTGTTAACAACAGATTTTAGTATTAAAGAACTCAAGTTTTATACGAATCTTTTAATTATTTGTTTGTACTTGTTCGTGTTTATTAGTTTCGTTGTGACTTCTTCTAATGTGGACTTAGCAAAAATCGATGCTTTAAAGGAGTTAGAATCTTACCCTGCAGGAAAAGTGCTTAGTTTGGAAGATAACGGCTACTTAATTGAGTACTACGCAGGCATGCCAAGTTTCATTAATGAGAATAGTTATAAGTATAATTCGTACCCTCATAAACTCGAATTTTTGGATGAGGTTTTCTATTCTTTTAGAGCTAGTGAAGTGTCAAGGTTGTTTAGAGAAGAAAACTTATCTTACTTGTTGGTTACTAAAGATATGTTTACTGGCAAGGTTTGGACTTCAAGGCAAGATGGCCTTTTATTTGTAGCTGAAAACTCTGAATCTTTCCTAACTTTGTATGATGATGGAGAGGTTGTTATTTACGAGTTCGTTTCTTAATTGTAATCATATCCCCAATAGTTAGTGGTTTTGAGTCTTTTTTTTCAAGTTCTACTTCTGTGTTTACTATTTCAACAAGTTTGATGTTTAGCGCTCTTTCTAGTTTACTTGCAAGTTTTAGTGAAGGTTTGAACTTGGCTGATTCTATTTGGCTTAGAATGCTTTCTTTTTCTGCGATTTGCTTGGCTAATTCTTTTGGTTTTAAGCCTTTTTGTTCCCTTGCAGTTTTTACTAGTTTTGAATAGTTTTCAACTATTGTTTGTCTTGATTCTTCTCTTAAGATTGGTTTATGTCGTTCCACTCTTTCTACTTGAGCTTTTGTTTTTCCATGGCTTTGACAGTTTGAACAAACATTCATGATTGTTCCTTCTATTTCGAATCTTTCTAAATTGGCTGGTCTTCCACATAGTTCACAATTCATTTTTGGCACCTCACAATGTACATTGTTTGTTTTCCTTGCTTTACTTCAAATTCTTCTGTTACCTTATAGCCTAGGTACGGGGTTAATTTCTTTTTTGTGATTAAGACTAATATTTTTTCGTTTAGTATTTCATCTGCGATTTTGAATAATTCTTTTTGGTAGCTCTCGCTTGCTTTTTGGCTTATTCTTTTGCTTTGCTCTAAGGGCATTGTAACTATTACATCTGGTTTTTCTTCGTGGAATTTTAAGTCTAAGTCTTCTAATTTGTATCTTGAGAATTCTATGAATTTATCTACGCCTGCAACTTTTGCGTTTTTCTTTTGTGCGCTTAGGTTTTTGAAGTTGTCATCTGTGCTGTATGTTTTCTTTGGCTTTCTTTCTATCTTGGGTTTTATTTTTTCTACGTTAAATTTTTGTATTCTGTTTATGTTAAAATTGTCATCGTAGTAGTTTACAGGGGTTTTTGATTTGTAAATCGCTGACTCTATTGGTATTGTTCCACTTAGGCTGTATGGATCTAGCACAGTTTTATCTAGTCCTGCAAGTATTAGTGCTGAAAATGCTATTGTTGATTTTATGTTTACTGGGTGGTTGAATAGTTTGTATTGTCTTTTGCTTAAGTCTCTTCCTGCAAGATCTATTCCAATAAAGCATGTGTCTTGTTTTATTATAACTTTGATTGTGACTTCCGGGTTTTTGAAGTCGTAATTAGTTTTTGCTTGCTGTTGTAGTTTAACTCCTAAGATTTTTTCTGCTGTTGTTGAGTTAAAATTATGCTCACCTTGTCTTTCAACTTCGATCTTACATGTTTGGTTTTGAACTATCTCAATTATTTCTTTGCTTGGCAATTTAATTTCTTCTAAGTCAGTGAATTTTTGTTTGTGTAGAAGTAAGATGCATCCTTTTATTGTTTGCATGTAATACATTAACTCGTATGCTTTATCTAACGTGGTTTCTACTACGTTGTCTGGTTTAGCAGTTAAGTTAAATCTTTGTTTTAATTCTTGGACTACAAAATAGTCTAGTCCATCATCTGCTTGTAACTTAATTTTGTGATTCATAAAACTCTTCCAGTAAGCATCCCAGCTAGTTTTTCGTATTCTTTACTTGGTTTCCTTCTGGGATACAAGTGTATGTATGGTTTTTTGTGGTGTAGGCTCATCTCAAACTTTTTACACTCAGGAATCATTCCTATAACTCTAACTCCTGTTTCCCTTTCTATTTCTTCAGGTTTTAGCTTGTAACTTTTGTTTTTATGTTTCGTTATGAGTATACCAATTATTATCTTGTTAAATCTTTTTGCAAAATCTATTAATCTTTTTGCATCTAATAAGCTAGCAGGGTCTGGGTTTGTAATTATGATTAGTTCATCTGTCATCTCTATTAGGTGTGTGCTTTCTCTTCCAAGCCCTGGGCTTCCATCTACTATGACGTAGTCTGCGTATAAGTGTAGGTCGTGCACGTGTTTTTTTAGTTCTTCAAAGTTTACTAGTTGCATAGCTTCTACTGATATGTCAGCAGGTACTATTCTAAGACCTGTGTGATGCTCGTATATAGCGTTTTTTATTGGATGTTTTCCAACCATCACATCGTGAATTGTCACTGGAAAATATGTTCCGCCTAAGTGTACTGAGATGTTTGGACTTGATAGGTTGCCTTCAAGTAGTACTACGTCTGATCCTGTCTTGTGCATAGCTAAGGCTAAGTTTATCGAAGTAGTTGTCTTACCAACTCCTCCTTTTCCACTCATAATAGTTATGAATTTAGCCATCTTCACCGTTTATAATCTTGTCTACTTTCTTATAAAACTCTACTTGGAACAAGTAGTAACTTGTGATTAAGTCTATGTTTACAATTTCTTCTCTTCCATCTATATGCGTTCTAAGTGTTACGTGCCTTCTGTATTCTTGCTCTCTTTGTGGATTTGGACTTCTGTGCAATTTTCTTAGCAAAAAGCTAAGCTCTACGTTATCAACTACTTGCTCATCTTCTGCGTATATTTCTTTTACTAGGTTACCTCTCTCTATAGGTGTTACAGGGACTTCTAATATTTTCTTTTCTTCGAATGCTTTGTTTAGTATGCTTTCGAATAATAAGTCGTATGCGTCCATCATCCTACTTATAGCATTCAATAAAACGTCAACCGTCCTTGTGTATTTCAAGCTTACATATATTAAGTGGTCAACCCGCTTCAATTCTTCTTTTGCTTCATCTAAAGATTCCATTGTTTTTACTTACAAACTTATCCATTTCTTGTATAAATACTTTTGCTCTTGACATATACTTTTTTACATCATCTAATTCTAAGGTTTTTAAATCGTAGTCATCGCTTGCTATTACGAATTTATCTTTTTTTGCAAACTCCACAGGGCTTTGCTTGTGCGCCATGTAAAGTTCTCTGAGTTCTATTATGAGTTTCACATCTTCTTTTTGTATATTGTGTTTTTCTTGGAATTTTCCTCTGAAAATCGTGAATTTTGAATCAAAGCCTTCTGTGAAAGCAGGAACTCGCTTAAAAAGTCTCTCGTATTCTAAAACTGAAGTCATTGCTTTTTCAACTGCAGTGTAAATGCTTAACGTGACGCTTAGTAATATTTTTGGGTCTTGTACTAATTTGTAGCTGACATTTAACATGTGATCTGCTATGCTTATTTTCCTCTTGGATTCCAAGATAAGTTCTTTGAACTTTTCCATTTTTTTTATATAATATAATGGGTATATAAAGGTTTAGAATTAGTCTTGAAGAGCAATTATTGCTTCGGCTATATCTCCTTTTGCTGTTTCTAGAGCTTTCTTTGCTTCAATTTCTGTGCAGTTTGCTTGCTCCATCACTGTTTGTATATCGTCTTCACTTATCTCAGGAGCTAATTCTCTTCGTCTGATTTGTTCTTCACCTGTGATTTGAAAAGTCCACTGCCCCATCATATTTACTTTTTGAACGTCTGGGTTTTCTATTACTATGTCGTGTTCAGCTGTTCTTATGATGACTTCTACAGCTTCTATTTCTTCTTGTTTTATTCCAAGCCTTTTCATAGCTTGCTTCATTTGTCTTGGATTTGCTCCTGGAAACATTTTGATTTACCCTAAGTAAAATTTAACTGCTAGTATTACGATGATTATTGCAACTATTCCTAGAACTACGCTTTGAGGTGTGAAAGTTATTTTTGAACCTGCTGTGTCAAAATACCTTGTAAGTCCTCCTCCGCTTTGAGGCATGTTTATTCTTTTATCTCTTGCCATGTTCTAGTGTAGTGTTGATTTATTTATATATCTTGCGTCTGGTTTGTTTGTCTTTCTAAGAAATTACAGTTTTCAAAGCAACTCACAACAGCTGTTCTTCCATCTATTTTCAGTATGACTTCTTCTACGTGCTCTGTTTGCCTGTTTGTGAAAAGTGTTTGAGCGAAGTAATCCGCATCTTCTCTGTATCTGTTTACTAACGTGAATTGGTAACCTCTAGCGTTTGCTTGAGCATTTCCGTATTGACGAGCTGCGTTTTCTGCGTCTCTAGCAGATACTTGCGGGCTTTGTTGTAGTGGGCACTCCATCACGCTTTTAGCTGTTGTCCCATCTGGACAAACAAAGGTTTCTCCACCCGTAGTCCAAATTTGAAAAATTATAACAGCAGTTAGTAATATTATGATTGCTATGTATGCTTTTGACATGTATTTTATTGTTTTGTTGAAGCTATATAAATTTTTTGTAAAAAAAAAGGTAGAGTAGGTATAAGCCGCCTTCTGTCAACCTCAATTAATTGAAAGGTTGTAGTGGTATTTTACTTAGCCTCAAATCCTTGAGTTGCACCAGTTAGGACGCGTAAGTTTCATCAATTCCCATAAGCAAGGTCAAACACTACTATCACTGTCGCCAGTTATCCTTGTTATCATTCCGAATATGGGCTGTGTCTTTTCTGAATGGTTCCCGCTCGTTTCCAAGCCTCAAATTATTTTGAGTAACTTTTCGCGGTGGGCGGACTTTCCTCTGCTTTTAGCAGACAACCACTCCCTACCCTACTTTTTATTGGAATAATTACACGTTTTTATATTTTACTTAAGTTAAGTAGTATATAAAAATAATAAGTTTTAAAAAGCATGAAGATAGACTAAAGTCCTATGGGCCAAGAAGTTCTAAGAGTTGAAAACTTAACGAAAAGCTACGGCGATAAAATTATTTTAGAAAATATTAGTTTTGACGTGAACGAAGGCGAAATTATTGGAATTATTGGTAGTAGCGGGAGTGGTAAAACCACGTTGTTAAATACCATGATAGGATTTATCAGACCTGACAGAGGAGATGTGTTGTTTAGGCAAAGACACTTAGTAGCTGGTAGCGAGGATGAAAAGGAAGTTTATGGAAGTGTTTTTAAGAAGAAAAATGATTTTAAACACATGTATGGTTTCGCTGCTCAAGTCCCAAGTTTCTATGAAAAATTAACTGTTGTTGAGAATTTAAAGTACTTTGGAGATTTATACGGCCTGAGCAAAGAATCTCTTAACGCAAATATTAAGACTTTACTTGCAATGGTCAACCTTGAAAATAGTAGTAATCAACTCGGAAAAAATTTGAGTGGAGGTATGGAAAGGCGACTAGACATTGCTTGCGCTTTAATTCACAATCCCGCTGTTCTTATTTTGGATGAGCCAACTGCTGACTTAGACCCTGTTCTTAGAAATAATATATGGAGTTTAATTCATAAAATTAACAATAAAGGCACAACTGTTGTTTTGAGTAGTCACCACTTAAATGAACTTGAGACTCTTTGTGATAGGATTGCAATCATTATGAATGGTAAAATTCAAGATATTGGAAGCCCTGATGATTTAAAAGAGAAATACTTGAAAGACCACGACATCGCAGTTCAAACGTATCCTGCTGATTATGATAATTTGGAAAAGAAGATTAAAGCCAAGTTTGGAAAGAAAGCCTTAGGATTTAGGGTTGAAGGTAACGAGTTAATTGTAAGTGTTGAGAAACCTCAAGAGGTTCTAAACGATATGATTAAGGTAATTGAAAAAGAAAAGGAGAAGATACTTGAGCTTAAGTTAATTAAACCTAACTTAGACAAGGTGTTTATTAATCTTTCAAAATGAAATCAATTAATCTGATAATTAAAAACTTAAGACTTTTGATTAGAAGTAAGAGCAGTGCTTTAGTTGTACTTTTTGCTCCGTTATTAATCGTTTTAATTATCGGTATAGGGTTTGCTGATTTTGAAGAAGCTGGGCTAAACATAGGTATTTACAACCCAGACGATAGCGAGCTTACAAACAGGTTTATTAGGAACTTAAATAGTACTGATAATAATTTAATTAATTTTAATAGTCCAAGTGAATGCATCAGAGGTATACAAGAAGGCGTGGTACTGGCTTGTGTTAGTTTCCCTGAGGGTTTTAGCCTTGGAGATACAAGGCAAGAGCTTGATTTTTACGTTGATGAGTCAAGACTAAACCTTGTTTACAGGTTGATTAGTAGTTTATCTGCCAGTGTTGATACTGAGCAAACAGAGATAAGTCAAGAAATCACTTCTGAGCTTCTTCAAATCATTGACAGAAGCGGAGAAGAATTTTCTCAAAGCATATCTGACATCGTGTCTTTGAGAGCTAGAGCCTCAAGTATTAGCTCAGGAGTTAGTAGTGCTGTAAGTGATGTTTCCGGACTTGATGTAAGTGTTAGTGTTGGAAACTATGCAAGGCTTGAAGGTGACCTTGAAGATTTAACCTCTGAATACTCAAGCATAAGTATTAGAGCAAAAGACGTTATTGAATCTGGTGAAGAACTTTTAAACGTGACAAGTGATAGTACTGAAAAACAAAATTTTGAGTCAAGTCTTAACTCATTAAAAGGGGATGTGAGTAGAAGAAATGGAACATTAGATGATTTTGAAACGTTTTCTGATAGACTTGAAAACTTTATATCAGATTATGCTGATCTTAGAAGTGCTATTCAACAAGCAGGAGACGTTGCAGATGATGTTCAACAAAGTTTAAATCAAGTTTCATCTCAAGTAACCACATTAAATACAGACCTTAATAGTTTGAGAGTCAGACACGAGCTTTTACTTGAAGACATTGACAACTTACAGTATAGAAGTGCTGAAACTATTGCTCAGCCATTTACAACTAACATTCAAACAGTGACTGCGAATCTTGGTAGATTAACTTATAGTTTCCCTTATCTTTTAAT
>SKHC01000044.1 GCA_007117145.1 Candidatus Woesearchaeota archaeon | reverse complement strand
CTTCTCAGACTCATCATGACTTTACCATCATGCTCTCTTCCAACGATTATTATTTTATCTGGGTATGTGTATAATAATTCATTGCTTAGATCTGATGTGATACTCACATCATCTTGGTACTTGTAAACAACAAATTTGGAAGTATCTGTTTTAATGTTTGACTTATGAAATTCATAGACTTTGTTGATTTTATCAAACTTTTTATACAAAAACTTACCTTGAGAAGTTGTTTTATCTAAAATCTCGTACGGCTCTTTTATTCTAGTTAGTGTTTTAACACTTTTCATAACTTCTGTTGTATTTCCTTTCATATTAAAATTTATAATTTTTGCAAGAAAACCTATTTTTGAGTTGAATAATGCGTCTTGAGGTGTTTTTATCTCTTTTGGTAATAGATCAGGATATTGTTTTCTAAACTCTTTTGCTAAGCTTAAATCCCAATCTCCAACTATTCCAAGCATCGCAAGCCAAATATTTTTCTTTGGTTCATCTTCTAAAGATTTGTACACGAGGTAACTTGTCGGTTTTGATTTTTTTCCAAAACTTAAGGGATTCAAATAATACGAGTTTCTTTGTGGTTGGGGAGGATGATGATCTAGCCAAAGCACTTCTTGTTTGACTTTTTCTAAGAATTCATCTGAAACTAGGGGTTTATCTAAGATGACAACCAGATCAGGACTATAATCTTTAACGTGGTCAGCGTATCTTTCTTCAACTATTGGCTTTCCTTTAACAACAAAACCTCTACCCTCAGTGTTTAAATGGTAGTATTGAACAAAGCTTGTAACACCATCACAATCATCATCGAATAAGAAAACGGGTCTAGCACTATTTTTAATTTTATCTTTAAACTTCAAAAGCTCTTTTTTTGGAATCATTCTAAAAAAAACCTATAATTTATCAAGGCTTAACTCGTAAGACTCTTTGAGTTTTTGCTTTTGGAGCTTTTGATAAGTAAGAAAGCTTACAAACCCTGCCGAAACATAAGCTAAGCTTCCAAGTAAACCCTCTTTTTCGGTGTCTGCTTGACTAATTTTTTTCTTGACATCTTTACCATCTAATACAACAATCTTTGTACTTGCATTAGTTGAGCTTACAAAGAAGCAAGGTATCTTTTGTTTTAAACAATGATCATGAACTAATTGGTTAACGCTCTCCTTATTTGTAAAGTCAACAACTACGTCAGCATCTAAAAGGTAAGCTGTTTCTGGTGTTAACTCCTCATGAAAAGCTTTGATTTTAACGTTTTCATTTACTGTTTCCAATCTTTTCTTTGCTTGCTTTGCCTTAAACTTGGTTACGTCTTCTTCTAAGTAAACTGATTGAGATTGTAATTCTTCTAAGTATATCCTTCCCTTATCTATCAGTCTTAGGTTGATTCCTGCTCTAGATAATATTTCTGCTAGAATTATGCCGTCTGATTGTAGACCTATTATTGTTACTGTGCCTTTTAGGCCTTTGAACTTATCAATTTGATTAAAATAAAAATACCTGTCTTTTGCCATTGAATTAAGTATTAGAAGCTATTTTATAAAGATTTCGCAGAGTCTTGGATTATTTGAGCTATTTCATCGGGTAGTTTATCGTCGGTGTTTATTACTAAATTAAAGTGTTTTTTGTCTTCATAATTCACATTGTATAAATCTAAGTATCGTTTATGCTCAGAATTGAGTCTTTCACGAGTTTTTTCAAGTGCCTCTTGTTTGGTTAAGGTTTCTCTGCCTGAAATTCTATTGGCTGCTACTTCTTCTGATACTTGCAAGAAAACTTTGAAGGAGAATGGTATGAAGTAAAACGCAAGTCTTGCATCTATAACGAAGTCATCCTCGTTTAAAGCAAGGCTTCGCTGACGCTCATCTAACTCTTCATCTATTGATGAATCGGTTTCAGCTAGTTTTGAAAGTTCTAGAAGTGAGAGTTTTCTATTACTTGCCATTAACCTCATGAAATCGCCTGTGGAGTAATGTTTTAAATTCATTTTTTTAGCAACTAGCTTAGAAACTGTGCTTTTTCCACTTCCAGGCCGGCCACTGATAGTTATTATCATAAACTTTTTTGTTTTTTAGTTTTTTATAAAGATATCTAATAATATTTATAAAACCGAATAGACTACCATGAAGTGATGGCAAAAAGTGATGAGTTGGATTTAAGCGAAAACACAGGAAGGAAGAGTGGAAGAGATGCTCAAAGAATGAATATTTACGCAGCTAAACTCATAAGCGAAACTGTAAGGACTACGCTTGGACCTAAAGGAATGGATAAAATGCTTGTAGATTCTGACGGATTTGTCACTGTAACTAATGATGGGGTTACTATTCTAAAACAAATCGAAGTTGACCACCCTGCAGCTAAAATGATAATCGAAATTGCAAAAACTCAAGAAACAGAGGTTGGGGATGGAACTACTAGCGCGGTTATATTGGCTGGTGAGCTTTTAAAACAAGCAGAAAATTTGTTAGACGAGGGAATTCACCCAAGTATAATTAGCAAAGGATACAGGCTAGCAAATGATAAGGCATTAGAGATTATACCAAAATTTAAGATTAAGATAGATGATAATGAAGAGGTTTCAAAGCAAATTGCTATGACTGCGATGACTGGTAAAGGCCCTCAAGAAGACAAAGAATATTTAGCGGAACTACTGCTTGTGGCTGTTAGAAAGGTTAGTGAAAACGGCGTGTTTGTAAAAGAGAGGGTTGGAATTGAAAAAAAAGTTGGTGGAAGTGTTAAAGACACAGAACTTATTGAAGGCGTTGTTATAGATAAAGAAAGAGTTCACAGCCAGATGCCAGAAAAAGTTGCTTTGGCTAAGATTGCTCTAATCAACACGGCAATTGAACTTAAGGTTTTAGAACAAGATAGCAAGATTAGTATAAATGATCCTAAAATGCTTGAAAGCTTTATCGAAATGGAAGAGAGGATGATAAAGAAAGCAGTACAACGAATAGTGGATAGCGGAGCAAACGTCGTTTTTTGTCAAAAAGGAATAGACGACTATGCACAACACTTACTTGCAAAAAACGGTATTTATGCTTGCAGACGTATAAGAAAAGATGACATGGAAAAGCTTAGCAAGGCAACTAATGCCAGGATTGTAAGTGAGATTAGCGAGCTTACTCCAAAGGATTTGGGAGGAGCTGGCGTTGTATATGAAGAATTGGTCGGAGAAGACTATATGACTTACGTAGAAAAATGCAAAAATCCACGAACTGTAACTCTTCTTGTAAGAGGAAGCACAACTCACATCGTAGATGAAGTTAAAAGAGCCTTGGAAGATGCTATAGGAGATTTACAAGTGTTTAAAGGAGAGGCAGTTATTGGAGCTGGAAATTTTGAAATGAGGCTTTCAATGCAACTTGAAAAAGAAGTGAGCAAACTTAGTGGAAGAGAGCAACTTGCAGCTGTAAGATTTGCAAAATCACTTGAAGTAATTCCTAAAACGTTAATAGAAAACGCAGGGCTTGACACTATTGACAAGATGGCACAGCTTAAAAGCCAAATAGAAAAAAGAAACTTGAACTGCGCAATTAACGTGTACAACGGAGAACTCATGGACGCTAAACTTGAAGGAATCATCGAACCATTAAAGGTAAAAGAGAGAGCTATTAATAGCGCTGCTGAAGTTGCAATAATGATTCTAAGAATTGATGATGTGATTTTATCTAAGCAAGAGAAAGAAAGATAAATTTTATATACTTTCAAAAAAAAGTAGTATAAAAAAGGTGAGAAATTTGTCTGAAGATCAAAAGGAATTAATCCACGCAATAAAAAAATTAACAAATAGCATTGATAAACTAAATATTTTATTTGAATACGTAAGAAAAGAATTAGTAGACGACTACGACAAACAAAATAATAGTGAAGCACTTCTAAAGAAGCTTGTTCAACAAAACAAGATTATCGCGCAAGGAATGGTAAAACTAGCAGATAAGCACGACGATCAAAACTCTGGTGGTGAACAAGAATACGACAGGGGCATGCAACAATCTCCAAATAGTGGGATGCAAGGACCTAGTAATCAACAAAACTATCAAAACCAGCAGCGAAGCGGACAAGACAATCAACAACCACCTCAAGCTCCACCACAGCAAAACCAAGAACAACCGCAGATGGACTTCACTAACTTTAAAGGTGTAAACGATACGCCTATGCCAGAGCCAAGAACAAGCGAAAAGAAAGGATTCATGGGCATGTTCAAAAAATGATTCTAAACAAAGCTAAAACTATGTTTATGTATTTAAGCAAAGCAAAGCTTAGAATTAGAAGAGAGAGACAAAAACAAAGACAAGCAGTTCTAGATGATTTAAAAAAAGATATATTTGTAATAGATCAAATAATTGCCAAGTTTAAAACTAATGACATAAATTTGTATAAACGATACTTGGTTAGAGTAGATAACTTAAAAAAAATTATAAAAAAATTAGAAAGTTAAAGGTCTTTTGCCATAACAGTTTTTCGGTTATTAGCTTCAGCTCTTTTAACAGCGTTAGACAATAATTCTTTTGCTTTAGCATCTAAAGCATCAGCTAAGTCACCGCCTACGTTGTAGCCTTGAACTATCTCTTTTAATTTTGATTTCACAATTATTGAATCACTCATTTTATCACCTAAACTCAAAGAAAAACTTCTTATTTATATATGTTTACTTATGCGTAAACCAGAATTTATCTTTGTTTTTACAAACAAATCCAAATCTTTCAAACTGGATGACTTTACCCTCTGCGGTTGTAAGTGCTTTTGGCTCACAAAAACCTTTAGCTACTTGTTTGTCTGGCATTAACACTTCACAAGGCAAATCAGTTGTTGTGAAGTGGAGCATGCTTTGTCCTTTAGCCTTATATGTTTCAAGGCTATCATCTAAGTACGTGAACTTTTTACCATCGAATTCAAAGTTTAAGCAACCAATTAATCTATGAACTCCTTTTTTTAGTTTAACTCTGTCCTCACCTGAAATGTAGAACTCCCCGTTTATCTCAAAGACTCTTTTTTTATCATTAACATCTGGATGAGTATCTAATTTAACTGTTTTTTCTGGACAATTTTCAATTACTATTTTTACTGGGTCTTTAGTGAAGAAGTATCTTTTTGCTTCTTTATCTAATAATCTTTTGTTATGCTTAATAAAATCTTCCCATGTTAATGTTGACTCGTTTTTTGTGATACCTGTGCTTAAAACGAAACTTTTTATAGCTAGTGGTTGAAAGCCTCTTCTTCTTAAAGCACTAAGAGTTGTAAGCGTTGGATCATCCCATCCTATTAGTTCTTTGTTTAGTATTTTTTCTCTTATAACTCTTCCACTGCTAACTGTTCCTTTAAGGTTAAATCTTGCAAACTCGTAAATACTTGTTTGTTTGTA
The DNA here is from genome assembly GCA_007117145.1 of Candidatus Woesearchaeota archaeon. Classification (GTDB taxonomy): domain Archaea; phylum Nanobdellota; class Nanobdellia; order Woesearchaeales; family 21-14-0-10-32-9; genus SKIS01. The sequence continues at coordinate 2,360 of SKHC01000044.1, read as the reverse complement.
GCCTAAGATTTTTTGAATGTATCTTTGGAGTTCATTTCTAAGCTCGAACTCTTTACTTCTAAGCCTATGAGTTATGTTAAAGTAACCATCCATTATACTGTTTTGAAAATCGTATGTAGGCCAAACCTTGTATTTGGTTGAGAGTCTTGCGTGCTCTGCATGTATGATTCTGAAAATGATTGGGTCTCGCATAGCACTGTTTTTATGATTTAACCCTGTTTTTAACCTAACTACTGCGTCTTTTGGTTTGAACTCGTGAAGTTTATCAAAATATTCTAAGTTTTCTTTAACTGTGTGCTTGTATGCTGGAGGCTCTAAGTTTTTCTCTTTGAAATCTTTGAAATCTTCTGGCTTTGAAAAACAAACGTAAGCTAAACCTTTCTGTATTAACTCACGACCATGCTTGTAGTATAAGTCCATGTAATCAGAAGCGTAAACTAACTCATCCCAGCTGACTCCAAGCCATTTAAATTGGGAGAGCATTATATCATAAAATTCTGCTTTTACTAACTCTGGATTTGTATCTTCGAATCTTAAAATGAATTTTCCATTGTGTTTTTTTGCTAACTCGTAATTAATAAACAAGGCTTTTGCATGACCTATATGAGGATACTTTTCAGGTCCTGGAGGAAATGCTGTTATTACCTCTTCACCTTTTTTTATCTTTAGAAAATCGAATAAGTCATGCTCTTTTTTTTCAAACGCATCCGGGTCTAGTTGTAAGAGTTTATCTTTTTGCTCGGCTAAACTCATGGCATTTACTTGATTTACTGTTTTTCCTGCAAGTATTGCTAAACCTTTTTTATCATCTTTAAGTTCTGGGAAAAGTCCTAAGGCTCCGCTGATTACTGTTCCTTGATTTGCATTTCCCTTATACTTTACTGCGTTAGCAAGTGCTAGTCTTAGCAGTTCGTTTGAAATATCTTGCTTCATACTTGGATGAATTGACTAAAATATATAAAACTTCTTTTATTTTGTGTAGTGAGAAATTTGATTTGCATAGAAGTCTAAATCTGACTCTTTAGCTAGTAAAGATACTTTGGTGTTGTTTAAAACAACTGACTTGTATGGAAGATGAGTGAATTTCTTTGTTTTTTCAGTTAACTGGTTTATGGTGTTATCTATTGAATCTCCTGTAAGCGTACCGTTTTGCTTGTAGGCGTGCGCGAAAATGTTTGTTGGATGAACATGAACTAACTCTTTTGCTAGTTGCCTTGTTGTATCTGAAAGCTCTTTTCTATTTTGAAAATCTGTGTTTAAAAGTGGCTCTCCTAATGATACTACTACTGGGTCTAGTTTTGCAAGCAAATACTTTACGTGTTTTAAAGAAAAAGAATATTTCTCATTGTTATCAAATAATTTTAACTCAGGAATTTGAGGGTATGTCACATCTGCAGGAATGATGTATACTTTGTTTTCTGTGTTTAGAGGTGCTTGAAATATTGAGCTTTTAAAATTTGCTAAGTGCCCATCTCTGCTTCTTGTACCTTCAGGGAAGACTAGCATAGAATTATTTGCATCTAATTTCTTTGATATCTCCTCTATTAAGGACAGAGCTGATGTTTTTTTATCTTTTTCTATGTTAAAAGTTGTGCCAAGGTTCATAATTTTTTTTGACAGACCTTTAAATAAGGCTTGACCTGCACCACTAACTATTTTTTTATTGAACTCTTTATGTATTGTGACTGGCAAACCTGCCGTTTCCCACATACTTTTATGATTAGAAGCCACAAAAACTGTGTTATTAGAATCTAAGAGTTCCCTTGTATCTTTATGGATGTCTAGTTTTATCTTCGCATTATTTAGCATTGCGGTTCCAACCGTATACCTTAAGAGGTTAAACGAATCCATATTATTATTTTTTAAAATAATTTTTTTTAAGGCTTTGATCTAGACTTGTATTAAAAGTGTATTGTCTATTAACATCTGAGTTAGTATCATTAGACCTGTATTTTACATGGGCTAAATTAGTAGCTGGATCAAAGGCTATTTTTAGATCACTGAAATCATTTTTTGTTTCATCAACTAAAATGGGATAATTACCATGAACCAGATATAAAGAAGTTTTTCCGTTGTCTTCTTTTACTTTTAATAGCGCTGTATGGTCTCCACTAGACCTAAAATCTAGAATGCAGTCGTCTAATTCTTCTCTTGACTTAGGATTTCTTAGAGAGTTTTGTCTAGCATTTGATAGTAATTCTACGATGTTTGTTAGATTTAAGTCTTCCATGTTACTACAGTAAAGTTATTTAGTTTATAAACTTTACTAAATTATTATGCTCTGTAGAAATGCCTTTAGGTATTTCATAAGCCAATTTGCTATTATTGCTATTTCTATATTGTACAATAGTATTTTGAAT
>SKHC01000008.1 GCA_007117145.1 Candidatus Woesearchaeota archaeon | reverse complement strand
GATTAGCGAAACTGAGAAAAAAGATGTTTTTACTTATAAAAAGATTATTGACTTACTTGGCATAACAGCTGAAGAGATCATCCATGTTGGAGATAATGCTTTTTTTGATAAGCAAGTTCCTGAGAGTATTGGCATAAAGTCGTATTTACTTGATAGAAAAGGTTTTGGAGATATAAAGAGTTTGGAAGAACTTAAAAAATTGCTTTGATTTGTTTTTCACAAATATTTTAAATGTTTTAGCTTATACTATTATTTATGGAAATTACTTTTTTAGGTACAAGTAGCATGGTTCCAACTAAAGATAGGAACGTTCAAAGCATTTACTTAGAGTATAATGGGGAAGGCATCTTGTTTGATTGTGGGGAAGGAACTCAAAGGCAGATGAACATAGCAAGGATTAACAGGTTAAAGGTTAAGAAAATTTTTATAAGTCACTGGCACGGCGACCACGTTTCTGGTTTGGTTGGTTTAATTCAAACTGTTGGAAACACTGAGAATCCTGGCAAACTAACTATTTTTGGTCCTAAAGGTACAAAGAAGCACATGGCTCATTTAATGAATAGTTGCATTTTTGATTTAAGGATTGAAATTGAGATTAAAGAACTCGTTGCAGATAAGCCTAAAGTTGTTTTTGAAACTGATTCTTACGAAGTCTTGGCAGCAAGTATGACTCATGGAGTTCCTTGTCTTGCTTATAGCTTTGTTGAAAAAGATAGAAGAAAAATGAATGCGTCCAAACTTAAAAAACTTGGAATATCAGGAGCCGATATTGGCAAGCTTCAAAGAGGTGAATCTGTGAAGTTAACTGGAAAAATTGTAGAGCCCGATGATGTTTCGGAAGTAATTCGTGGTAAGAAGATTAGCTTGGTTTTAGATACTTCGTTAAATGATAACATTTCTCTTTTAGCTAAAGATTCTGATTTATTAATAGGAGAAGCTACTTATGAGAGCTCTAAGGAAAATAAAGCCGAGGAATATAATCATATGACTGCTGAGCAAATGGCAATTGTTGCAAATAATTCTAATGTTAAATCGCTTGTTTTGACTCATTTCAGTCAAAGATATAAGACTTTACACGATTTGGAAAAGGAAGCGAAGGAGATTTTTCCAAACACCATCATGGCATTCGATTTCTTAAAACTGAAAGTATGACTACTTCACAGTAGTTACTTTACCGAAAGATTTATATATGAGTTATGTGCAAATATAAGAATGGCAGTCAAACCATATGAACTGAATAAACATCTAATAAAAGTGAATCCTAAATTAGTATCTAAAGCAGCACATTACTTTGATGAAATATATCTTAAAAACGGACTTTATGAAGACATTGTAAATAAAACTAAATCGATAGCAGAAACAGCTGATCCAGAAGAGAGTTTAGATTTACTTATAGAAGGTCTTGTACTTGCAACACCTTACAATAAAACAAGATTTGTGGAAAGCATAAACCCTAAGCAAAACATAAGAGAACAAATCAACAATTATTTGGAAAATGAATTATTCAATAATCATAATGAGATATCAAAAAAACTGCAAAAGATTGATTATCAAAATAAATCTGGAAATACAATCGTAAGAATTGAAAAAAGCCCTGATAAAATAAAAGAGGCAATTCACAATACGAAGTCATGTATAATAAATTTTGATCTGGAAAAAATCAAAAGATTCGTAAGAGATCCTTCAACACAGTATTTAACAATAGAGCAAGAAGGAAAAAATGAAGGATATGCACGAATTGTTTTGTATCATAATAAAGATAAACAATATCCTCTAATAGCTGTTGATAAAATTATTTTAAGAAACCCAACTTATGAAGCGATAAATTCTACTTTGAATAGTTTGACAGATATTAGCGATGAAGTCGGCACTTTATTAATAGACAGAAGATTAACTAATGATTACATAAAAGACAAAAATGGAAGAATAAAAGTTTTTGATAAGCCAGGACCTTTTTATAAAACAGGTCATTTACCAGTTACAACCTCCGAATACGGAATTAAGTATGATGGAGAAGATAGTTATGCTATAAAAAAACATAACCAAAACAAATAAAAAACATTGGTGGTTTCACAAACGTTTTGAAAATGGATATATTAGAAGATACAGTGATGAAATTAGTAGCACAAGGAGAAATCCCTAAAGGAATTATTTCAATAGGTGATGGAATACAACACGATAAGATTATCATGTCAAATCAATTTATTAAAAGGAAAATACCTTCTAAGAGAAAACAAGAAGTGTACACCCACCTTACAAATTTAGGGCTTGAATATGCTATTCACAATCAATCATACACTATGCCAAGCATAATACAGCGAAATTCTACGATTAGAAGAGATATTGAAAAAGAAGAAGTGCATTTTGCAAAAACCAATGATTTGTTAAGTTCAAATGATTATATAACTACAAAAGATATTAATAGAATTCTAAGCACTGAGTATTTAAAAGAAAGACCTTATCTAAGAGATCTGATTAAACCCACTAACGGCTCACATAGCTTCTAATCTTCTAATCCTCTCTTCTGTAGGTGGATGTGTGCTGAACAATTTTTGGAATATTTTTCTTTTCTTCCTGTACGGACTTCCAATGTAGAGGTGAGCCATGGCGCTATTTGCATTCTCCATAGGGTTTGGGTCTCCACTTATCTTCTTTAAGGCATTTGCAAGACCTCTTGGGTTCCTTGTGAGAACTGCCCCTCTAGCGTCTGCTGCGTACTCGTTTTTTCTGCTTATTGCAAGTTTTATCATCTCAGCAAATATAGGTGCAAGTATTGCAAGTACTAGTCCAACTATAAACATTATAACTGTTGCTCGTCCATCTCTGTTTCCGCCTCCTCCAAATATTATGCTTCTCAAGAATACATCAGATAGTAATACTACTATGCCAACTAGTACTACTGCGAGCATCATAGTTCTTATATCCCGATTTTTTATATGAGCTATTTCGTGGGCGATTACTCCTTCTAGCTCTTCTCTGTTTAGTCTTTCTAAAAGGCCTTCAGTAACTGCTACCGCGCTGTCATCTGGTGTTCGTCCAGTAGCAAAAGCATTTAATGATTTTGAGGGGATAACGTAGCATTTAGGTGTTGGTATCCCTGCTGCAAGGCTTAATCCTTCTACTGTATGATAAAGATATGGATACTCTTTTTTTGTTACAGGGCGAGCTCCTGCGATACTCATAACCATGTTTTTTCCTTGGAAGTACGCAATTAATGCATATATGCCTCCAATGATTAAAGTTATGATTATTCCAAGGTATATGTTGCCCCACAGCAGTCCTACGATGTAGCCAAATCCCGCAACCATTAGCATAAATAAAACTATTAAGATAAAGCTTTTTATGTTGTTGTTTCTGACTTCATCGAAGTGCACTAGTTTTTTTGCCATGTTCAGAACTGTACTTTAACGTTTTTCTTTTCTCCCTCATCAGTTTTAAACATTTGCTCGTGTTTAAAGCTAAACATTCCTGCAAGGAGGTTGTTTGGGAACACTTCTATTTTCGTGTTGTATCTCATCACCATGTCATTGTAGTGTTGCCTTGAATACGCTATTTTGTTTTCTGTTCCAGATAACTCCTCTTGTAATTGAAGAAAGTTTTGGTTTGCTTTCAAGTCAGGATAGTTTTCTGCCACTGCAAATAAGCTTTTCAAAGTGTTACTTAACATATTTGATGCATCTGCTTTTTTCTCAACAGATTTAGCATTCATAACTTGTGATCTGGCTTTCGTAACGTCTGTTAAAAGAGTTTTCTCGTGCTTTGCATACCCTTTTACTGTCTCTATCAAGTTTGGAATTAAATCGTTTCTTCTTTTAAGTTGCACGTCTATTTGTGCCCAAGCGTTTCTCACTTGGTTTCTTACTCTAACTAAACCATTGTAGATTATTATTATCGTAAGAACTATTAGTCCAATTATTATGTATACCCACATTTTTTACACCTCATACCTTAACTGCAAGCTCTACATCTTGAGCTTTCACTGTTTTTCTTCCTGCATGAGCAGAATATTTTACTGCGCTTTCACCAATTTTTTGGGCGTAGTCTTCTAGAGCTTTTTTTAGAGCTGTTTTAGCTTCTTCGCTTACTCTTTGAGCTCCTGCTTTTTTTAGAAGTCTTTCCATTGCCGCAACCGGGATTCCTTTTTGATTGACCACTTTATCACCCTTTATTTAGTAAAACGAGACTATTTTAAATACTTTTTGTAAAAATAAGAGATAAATTTATATTTAATAGTTAATCAAGATTTCTTTATGTCAAGAAAAAGTAGAGGTATTAATGCAGAGAGAGATTTAATTCATGCTTTCTGGGGGATTGGTTGGGCTGCTGTGAGAGTTGCAGGCAGCGGTAGTAGTCATTTTCCAAGTCCTGACGTTATTTGTGGGAATAATATTAGAAAACTTGCAATTGAAGTTAAGCTAACCACTGAAAAAAGGAAGTATTTCTCTAGTAAGGAAATTAGTGATTTGAGGTATTATTGTGAGAAGTTTGGAGCAGAGCCTTGGGTTGGAGTTAAGTTTTTTCATAGGAAATGGGTGTTTTTAATGATTGATGACCTTGAAAGCAGCGGTAAGAATTTCGTTGTAAGTCAAGAACTAGCAGATATTAGAGGGCTTAGTTTTGAAGATCTTACAAGTTAACTTTTGCTGGTTCAAACACATATGTGTTTTTATCATCAAAATAACCACACATAAAATTTTCAAGAGGTATATTTGTTCTTTTGCTGAGCATTAAAGCGTAGAAATATGTTTGAGTTGCAGCATATTTTTCTCTGTGAGCATTTGGTTTGTAGTCCCATATCCAAATCTTTCCATCTTCTATAGATAATGCGTCTATGTGGCCAGTTAATGCTAGCTCTGAGTTGAATAATTCTTTGTAGTTTTCTAGTTCTTCATATTTCAACCAGATTGGAACTTCTATCGCTATAGTGTTTTTGTCATATGCTAACATGAACATTTGTACGTTTAAATGAGCGTTTCCGTAGTAGTCGCTTTCAAGTCCTATGCGGGCTAAGTAATTAACTGGATGTGTTATCTTGCTTAACTGGGTTGATAAAGATAGTTTTAATATGCTACTTCTTGGTCCTTTTCTGAAATAATCATCAGGACAATTTTCTAGCATTTCATTTAAGAATCTTTTTAATTCGTCTGGTGCTTCGAGAAGGTCTATTTTTTGTTTGTGAATTTTATAGTAGTAGTACCCACCATGGTTTAAACTAGTGCCTAGTATCATAAATTAAAATAAAAAAAATAATAGTATAAAAGCTTTACTTCTTTTTAGCTTTTTTTCTTGCTGGTTTTTTAGCTTTTGCTTTTGGTGATTTTGCACCAAGTAGTCTTTCTATCTTATCTTCTTCAGCAATGATTTTCTCTTCTTTTCTGAGAACTTCAAGCACTAAAGCTTCGATGTGAGAATCTATCCTTGCAATTCTTCTCTCCATTAAAACTAGAACTCTTAGACTATATACTATTGCAGCTAAAGTACCTATAACAATTCCAAGTATTACTCCGCTATATTCCATATTATTATTACACCTCTTAAACTTTTCTGCTATTAAATTGTATATCTATTTTATAAAGTTTTTGAAATCTGAGCCATTTTTTAAAGATAAATATCAAAAGGTTTATATACTGTTAAGTTATCTTATTGAGTATAATTATCTAAGGGTGGTACTAATATGTTAAAGATGAAAAAGATTACGGAAACTTACGATATGAGAGTTTTTACTGATACGGGGGATTACTTTGGCGACATTGAAGAAGTAATTGTGACTAACACAAAAATCTTTGGTTGGAAGGTTAGAGCGACTAAAAACTCTTTCTTAAACAAAGTTTTGGGCAATGCTAAAGGAGTTATCGTGCCTCACCAACTAGTAAAGGACATGGGAGACATTATGATTATTAGCAAGAGCGCAGTTCCAAGTTATAATCCTGACGAAGAGTGATTATAGCTAACTTTTTATATTTCTTTAATATTTACTTTTTCTAATGAGACGATACTACGTATTACTTGCACTTTTTTTAATAGTTTTAACTATTAGACTTATTGCAAGTCATCAAAGCCCAGGTTTTAGTTATGATACTTACGATTTGTTTAGACAATCAGAGCACGTGTTAGACACTGGAAAGCCATTATTTGATGATCCATCAAGTCTTGGGGGTCGAGAGCGTGTTTTCAATCCCTTGTACGGGTATATACTCGCGTTTTTTGGGTTGTTTATGTCTTTAGAATTAGTGTTTTGGATTATCCCGAACATATTTGCAAGTCTTACTGTAATTGTTGTTTTTCACATAGTATTTTTAATAACAAAAAGTGAGAAGATAAGCTTGCTTTTCTCAGGTCTGAGCGGGTTTATACCAATTTTTTTCATTGGCACAGTTAACAACGCGAGCGTTTTAACTTTGGCTGTTCCTTTATTTCTCCTCTCAACTTATTATTTCTTGCTTACAAGCAGGGAATCAAAGAACGTCTACAAGTTAATTTTCAGCTTGGTTTTTTTGAGTTTACTTGACACTATAAGTATAGCTTTGGTTTTCGGCCTGCTTGTTTACTTAATTTTTTTAAAGCTTAAAAATTTCAGAGAGAGCATAAGAGAGTCTGAAGTTATATTATTTTTTACGATGCTTGTTTTGTGGCTTAACATATTAGTTTTTAAAAGAGCTATTGAAACTCATCAAAACCCGTTTATATGGAGAAACTTACCAGGAGAATTGACGAGCAGTATTTACAGCCAGATTAGTTTTGGTGAGGCTATTTACGCAATTGGAAGTGTACTTATCATTTTTGGTTTGTTAAGTGCTTATTATAACTTGTTTGAAAGTAAGAGAAAATCTGTGACATTGTATTTGAGTCTTGCTTTAGTTTTTACTTTCGCACTTATTTTTAGAATCATAGAGTTTTATTCCGGACTCATTTTTTTAGGAGTTAGTCTTTTGATTTTAAGTTCTTACTCTTTTCAAAAATTATCTGAGCTACTTTCTAATTTTAAATTGAAATATTCTCCGTACGTTTTTTCAGGGCTTATAGTGCTTGTGCAAATAGCTTTGTTTCTTCCGGCTTTTTTTGCCAGTATGTCTGGAGTTGATTCCCCAACTCAAAGAGATATTTCAGCTATGACTTTCATGCAAGATTTTGAATCTGCCAAGATACTAGGTCAATACTTTGAAGGAGATTTTATCAGTTATTATTCTAATCAGCAAAACGCTATCGACAATGATTTTTTGTTAATCTCTAATGTTGATAAGTTTTATGGTGACGCAGTTGGTGTTTTCACAGATAGATTCTTAACCGGAGCATTGAGTAAGCTTACAAGACTTGAGGTAACACACATATTTTTGTCTGAAAGATATCAACTTCAAACTGATAGAACAAGTCTTTTATATGAAGATGATCAATGTATAGTTAAAATATATCCACAGCAAACTGATTATGAGTATCATCCGAAGATCTACGAAGTGAGGTGTGTGCTTGTTGAATAAAAACTGGGTTTTGGTAATGGGAGCATTAATACTTTCACTAGTTAGCTTTTTAAGGTATACTACTACTGGCAGTTATTATTCTTCAACTCTTAGTTATTATAATTTGAATTATACTGAAACGTTTTATCAATCACTTCTCAGGTTTATTCCTCAAGGTTTTGAAGTTGTGTTTAGTATAACTCTTGGAATTGTTGTTTTATACTTGTTTGGTTTACTTTTGGAAAGCTTTAACTTAAGTGATAAACACATCTTTATCAGTCTTTTACT
>SKHC01000049.1 GCA_007117145.1 Candidatus Woesearchaeota archaeon | reverse complement strand
TGCCCCGTCCGGGATTTGAACCCGAGTCTTTGCCTCGAGAGGGCAAAATGATTGGCCGGACTACACCAACGGGGCGTGACACTAAAGAATTAATCTTTCAGTTATAAACGTTTTCATAAAAGTTATAAATGATTAATCTTTTTTTATTTCTATGTTAACTTCATCATATTGTGCGGGTTGTGGAAAAGCAGTTCCTTTCAATGAGGCGATAATGTTTCAAGGTAGGACTTTTTGTAGTGAGGAGTGCAAGGTAAGTTTTTTCGAAAAAAGCTGAAAGACTTCCGATTTTTTTTGAGTTATTTAAATATTATTCAACGATTTACTTAGAAGTGTGGTTCGAGATAAATTTAAGCAAAACTATGAATTCATCAAAAATAACATCTATCTATGTAATTCTGACCTTAACCTAAAAGGTGCAAAGTATAATTCAGCTCTTTTGCTTGGTATGCTTTCAGCCGTTCAAAATAAAAAGACTTTATACGTTGGAGAATACGGTCTTGGCAAGACAACTCTGGCAGAAACCATAAGTGGAGTGGTGAATTCTTTGCCAATAAGCATTATAGCTACAGCTTCAATTAAAGGTCACCCAGAACTAAGTCATGAACAATTAATTGGAAGGCCAGACCTTGGACGTTTAAATCAAGGCGTTGAAAAAGTTGTTTGGAGTGACTTCGTTCAAGTACCTGCTAAAGTGATAGATGAAGTTAATAGAATTCCTGAAAGTAAGCAAAACGTTTTGTTAAGCGGTATGCAAAGCGATACTTGGAGTTTCTTAAACGATTATTACATAAGTGAGGAGGGCTCTTGGTTTGCAACAGCTAACTATAAAGACTCAGGTAATTATTCGATAATTCCTCCTTTGCTAGACAGATTCGATATCTGTCTTGAGAGCAAATCTCCAGATATAAATATTAGTAGAATACTTAGAAGCTCACATCAATCCCAGTTAGATAATAGGAACTTGTTAGCACAGTATAAAAGCATTTTAAACACTGATGATTTTCAAACAGGTATAGATGAAATCAAACACAATTTTTATCAGATAGTAAAGCAATCAGTAGGTCTTGACCTTCTAACACAAGATGATAAACTGAAAATTCAAGATGAAATAAACTCTATTGGATTAAAAACAGAGTCTAACTTATTTTTTGATTTACTTTTAAGTGAGTTTACAAGTTGCATGCATTACGGTCATAAAAGAAGTACAGATACGTGTCCTTCAGGTTGTCACTACAACACGTATGCGTGCAATCAAATAAGCAGTCCTGCAAGTGTTAGAACACAAAAAGCAATTCTTTCTTATGCTAAGTCTCTTGCTTGGATTTCAGGTGATAAGGAAGTTGGTGTAAACCACATCAGCACAGTAGCGCCATACACAGTTTGGCATAAGTCATTCTTAAAGGACAGTCATTTAAATAAAAATAATCAATCCAAAAGGGAAGAGCCTTTAGCTTTGCATTTAAGCTCGGAGTTAGTTAGAGATATTAATAAAAGGTTTAAGCAGGTAAAAAGTCATCAAGAAGAAATGATAAATTACATAATCAACAAAGAATATTCTAAAGCAGAGTCAAAAGCAAAAACCATGGATCATCCTGTGTTCAGTCAATACGTAAAATAAACGTTTATTTTCGAAAATCTTACGGTTTTTTAACCCAAGTTAATAAGTTTTAGTTTAACTTAACTAATTGTATGAGTGTAAATCAGATAATGCAAGAGTCGTGGGTTGACGTGTTAGAGTTACTTGGACACCCAAATTTGAAAGAGCCTAGAATAATAGATGGAAGCGATACGGCATACATTAATATGGACACAAAGGAAATATGTGTTTACGATGGGTTCATAAACAGAACTAAGCTTCCTTTAGATGTGTTTTTCAAAGGTGTTTTAGCCCATGAAGCAAATCACTACGTAACTCTTCCATACGATTTAAAAACAAACATTTTACTCAACTACGAAGCTTCAAAAGCTTCAAAGGCAAATGCTAACGCGTTAAGCAATTACTTTTCAGATGCAGTTATTAACTTAGATTTAGTAGATAGAGGGGTAGTTGAGATTTCAGATATCTACAAAGACATGAACAGTAAAAGTATGGTGACAAAGACAGTTAGCGCTCTTTACAATAATCAAACAGGTCTTGACTTTGGAGATATTACAGGTGTTGACAAAAGGCGAGTACGTAAGTTAGCTAAGTTAGATTATAAAAATTTGGAGTTGGATAGTTTGAGACAAAATTGTTTTCACTTCGCACTGATACTTAGTGATTTAGAAATTGAAGATGAGCCACCAGGGGTTATGTATGAGCCAGGCTCGAATCCTCAAGTATTAGATGATATAGTAAAAGAAATCTCTCCAGGGGAGCTTCACGCGTTTAACAACGGTTTAAATTCCAAGTTAGATCTTATTGATTATTATCAAAGGCTCAGCGAGTATTATGGTTTAAACATAAAAAAAGTTCCAAACATCTCGTATACTAAATCAACAGCTTACAGTGATTGGGAGGTTGGAATTCCAATTCATCAAATTGATTTTTTGAAAAGCAAAGGAAAAATAATTCCAGGCATAACCAAATATAAACACATAACAAAAACGGGAAGTGAGGAAAGAGAAGATGGACTTCCAAACGCAACAATAATCATAGACAGTAGTGGTAGCATGATTCCGCCGCATCACGAAGTCTCGCCTGCAGTTGTTAGTGCTTTTTGCATAGCTAATAATTATTTAGATAAAGGTAAAAAAGTTGGAGTTGCAAATTTTAGTAGTAGCACATCTATTTCAGGATATTTAGCAGATAGAGATAAGGTTTGTAAGAGGATATTGGATTATCAATGTGGAGGTACTGATTTAGACTTAGTAAAGCTAAACAAATTCATCGATAAAGAGTCTGACATCTACGTTTTAAGTGATATGTTCATAGAAGACCTCACAAAAGTTGTTAATTATTTCAACAATAAAAGTAATAGAACTAGTTTTTTCCACATAGATCCTATGCAGAAGCTAACCAATTTAGGTAAGATAAACTATTATCCTATAACAAATTTAGCTCAACTTCCAGATCTTGTAATTAACGAGGTGAATAATAGAAATGGAGTATGAGAGAGCTTTTGATATATATAAAGGAATTGAGCCAAAACCAAATCCTCAGCCAATAATTCAAAAACCAAAGCAAAGAACGTTGGAGGATCAGGTAGCTGCAAGCAGTGCTTCAAAGCCAAAAAGTACTGCTCAAACTACAACAGTACCCCCTAGTACGAGCTACACTCCTCCAACACCTTCATATACTTCTCCTCGGACTTCAAAACCTCAAAGTCGGCCTTCGCAAAGTGCTTCAGATGGTTTAAACGAGGATTACTTAAACATAGGTGGGGCAGTCATGGATTATTTGACAAGGAATACGAATCATGCAGCCGTTAAAAACGTAGCTAAAACAGTCGGGGCATACATAATTCATGGGATACTATCTGAGCAGTCCAATAAGTAGTATTACGTGTATATATTCAAATTGCTATATTAAACATTAGATTACTTTATAAAGAACTAAATTCAGGAAAGAATACATGGCAAATATTAGTTACAAAGCAAAAATTAAAAGCCAAAAATTAGACAGTTTCTTTGATGAGGATGAGGATTAAACAGTTTCTGCTCTGCCTTTGTTTATCAAAAGATTTGCGACGTTGCTAGGCAAATCAACCACGTCTCCTTTATTGAAAGGGCCGTATATCTTTTGATCTAAACCAACGAATTTTGGAAGATTAGTACTTAGTTTTATTTTAAGTTCATCACTTTCAACATCTACCTTCGCAGGTTTAATTTCAACCTTTGGCTCTTCAACAACTGCAGGCACAATGTCTTTTAAAGTTAAACCCTTATATTTTTGAAGCATCTGAATTGTGTCATCATATAAATCTTTTTCATATCCAAACAAACTAGAGGTTTTAATCAAAACACTTCCTGTTTTAACTTTGCTTGCGGCTAAGTGTAAAATCTTTTTTTCTCTAGTCTCGTACAATTCTTTTATTATCTTCCGAGCGTTTTTAATCTGAATTTGAATCTTTTCTTTTTCTGCTTGACTCGTATACTTTTTATCGTCTGTGTTTAGCATTTCTTCTTTTTCTTTCAAATAATTTTTAACATCATCAAAGAACGTAGATTCAAGGTCTTGAAGCTCATTTCGACTCCTCTCTCGTCTAAGTAAGTCAAATAAAGTTTCATAAGTAATAAGTACTTCAGCCATCAAATAATTAGCAGTGCTCTTGTTTATATAAAGATTTTCAAAAAGCTTTAAATAACAACCATCATTAGCATTAAACATGAACATAACAGAAGCATTACAATCAATAAAGACAAGTGAAAAAGTAAAAAAATTATTACAAGATGATACTCATTTTTTAAGTCATGCTTGTTTAATTGAGCAAAAAGATAAACCTAGCTCTTGGGAATTTGGATTCTACAACAAAGCTACAAGTAAAATAACTGTTTTTGAGTCAGCTCCGTTCAATGAAAGACAAGAAGACGAAGTGTTAAAAAAAGATGAAGATAGTTTAAAACCCTTAGATTTGAACGATGTAAAAATAAGTTTAGATTCTGCATTAATAATAGCTCAAGAAAAGTTAGATGAGAAAAATATTAAGTTAATAACTAAGAAAATAATCATACTTCAAGCAGACCCTAATGCTATCTGGAACCTTACGTTTATGACTCAAAGCTTTGACTTAGTCAACATAAAAATTAATGCGAGTTCAGGAGTAGTAGAATTCTTTAATTCTTACTCGGTGTTTGATCTAGGTTTAAAACAAGCTTAGAACTTATCTCCTCTAATATACATTTTTATTTCGTCATCAGTCATCGCAATGCTCGATGGTTTTCTTGGCCTTCTTTTTTGAACTAGCCTTGGTTTTTTCAAGTAGTACCCATAGCTAAATCCAAGTGCGATTCCAGCTAGGTGAGCTGCGTTTGCAACGTTTCCTTCAGAGAAAAGCCCGAATATGTCAAGTCCAACCCAAAGTATTCCTGCCATCCAAAGCGGCATAGGTATTATGAAAAACAAAAGTATCTTTAAATTTGGAAGTAAAAATATGAGTGTTCCAAGCATTCCAAATATTGCTCCACTAGCTCCAAGAGCCATAGGATACAACATGCTAGCAACAATTCCAGCAAACACACCGCTTGCTAAGTATAAATACAAAAACCTTCTAGGTCCAATTAACTGTTCAAGTATAGGTCCAAATATTAAAAGACCAAACATGTTAAAAGCTATGTGGCTTGCACTACCGTGCATGAACATACTCGTAAGTATTCTGTAAGGTTCAAATAACACTCTTGACTGGTCTAAAATAAACAAGGCATTAAACGGCTCAAAAGTGATTTGTATTAAAAATACTAAGATGTTTAGTCCAATAATTGGGAATACAACGCTTCTCATAACAAATAGGTTAATTACAAAGATTTATATTTTTTTAGTATTCTACGTTAATATGAAGAATTTTTCACTAATACTTGGCAGTGGAGGCGTAAAAGGTTTAGCTCACATAGGGGTTTTAAGGTACTTAGAAGAAATCAATCTAAAACCAGAAGTAATTATTGGAAGCTCTGCAGGTTCATTAATTGGTGCTTTAAAAGCTAAAGGGTTAGACAGTAGAGAAATCCAAGAGCTGTTGTTAACCAGTAGAAGTTTAAAACTGTTAGATTTTTCCAATTTTAAAGAGTCAATTATGCATGGCAAGAAAATTAACGCGTTTTTAGAAAAGCACTTAAACTTAGATTTTGACGAACTCAAAATTCCGTTGATAGTGAACGCTGTTGACTTAAAGACTGGGAAAGAAGTGAAGTTAAATAAAGGATTAGTATGTGAAGCCATAAGAGCATCTATAAGTATTCCTGGAGTCGTAAAACCCGTTAAAAGAGATGACATGTTACTAGTTGATGCGGGGTTTACAGATCCACTTCCGTTTCAATACGTGCCAAGGTCAAAAAAAGTTTTAGCAGTGGATGTTAGCAGTTCTTTGTTAAAGCTAGATGATAATCCAAGCATAATAGCAATACTTAGGCAAAGCTTTTACATAACTCAAAACAATGCAGCTACCAGAACTAAAAAGTTGTATTTCAGCAGTAATTTAGCTCCTGAAAACTTCAAGTATTTAAAGCTTGATTTGTCAAAACACGACATGTTAAACTTCATTCAAAAAGATGAAGACTATAAACAAATTATTAGTTATGGTTATGAAACAGCAAAGAAAGAATTAAAGTCATTCAAATGATCATAGTCAGCGATATATTTATAAACAGTTTAAGATTCTTTTTTAGTCATGGAAGTTCAAAAAAGATGTTTAGCTACTAATGAACGAATAACTAACGATTCGGGTTCAGTCACGTTTATGTGTCCTGGATGTGGAGAGTTTGAAATCGTGAGAAGTAAAAAAGCAAGACAAATAGTTGCAAAATATACATGTCCTAAATGTGGTTTTGTGGGGCCTAACTAAAATGGCAAACGCAATTGTTACAATTAAGATAATGCCAACTTCTCCTGAGGAAGATTTGACTAAGATTCAAACCATAGCAGAGGAAAAAATAATAAGTTTTTCTGCAAGTAAAGAGGTTAAAGTCGAGGTTATACCTGTTGCTTTTGGTTTAAAATCTGTGAACTTAACATTTGTTATGGATGAGAGTCTTGGTAGTCCTGATGCGCTAGAAGCTGAATTACAGAAAATCCCAGGTGTTAACAGTGCTGAAACTGTTGATGTTAGGAGAGCTGTTGGATAATTTTTATTAATTCTTTTTCTGTTTTATTAGTTCGAATACATTTCTCGCTAAAATGAGTTCTAGTTCCTTTGGTAAGTTTAAGGATTTTTTCGAACTTAGGGATTTGTTTAACTTTGTATTTTTTGGATAACTTGTGTACGTCATGAATTTTTTTCTCATCTTTTGCTTCCACAGCTATAAGTTGAAGTATTCTCTCATCGCTTTCCAGAGCTATTTTCTTTGCCAGTTCGAAATCATACAATTTCCCCGTCCATAAAGGTCCGGCTTCATCTATTATTTCGTGTTGTTTTAGTATCTCATCAGCTTTTAACTTGCTCTTTTCAACTCGGAAAAATACTTTTACGTAGTGTATTTGACTAATACTATACATAGGGGTTAAAGCTATTGAGTGTTGTGCTCCTATTAACTGGGTTTTCCTTATTAGTATTCTAATGCCCGTCTCATGCATTTTCTCGTCTTTTTTTGGTTTTGCCCAGTACTTTCTAATGCAAGCTTTTGGGTAAGTTCCACTAAGACTGCTCGTATCTGTTGCGGTGATTGCAAGTATTCCTTTGTTTCTAACACTTCTAACAGCTAAGTCAAGAAATGGATTAGGACTTCCAAACGGGTCAACGTCTACGTAGTCAAACTTGTTTTGTAAGAGAAATAAATTTGCGTCTAATTCAAAAGAGTTCATCTCGACATCGTTTAGCTTGCAAAGTTTCAAAACATCATCAATAAATCCCCTTCTTTTATCATTAACAGTCACCTCAAGTTTTTTTGAAACTTCTTTTAGTATTCTAATTCCTCTAACTCCACTTCCAGCAAGAGGCAATCCAATCTTCCAATCATCTTTTGCCAAGTGTTTCAAAACGTAGATGGTTAAGTCTCTGTTAAGCTTCATATGAGGGTTGTAAAATATTGGCATCTTTTTATCTACAATTTCTTTCGGTTCTACTTCTATTATTGCTTTGCCTTCTTTTACTTGGTTCATTTTTTTTAGAATTATTCTTTTTTTGAGAAGTTTTTGAAACTCTCAATTATGTCAACGACGTATTTTCCTTCATCTAACT
>SKHC01000041.1 GCA_007117145.1 Candidatus Woesearchaeota archaeon | reverse complement strand
ATATTTTATTAACTGAACAAATTTATTTTACTTAATGAAAATTTTAACAAAATCTTTATTCTTAAACGGAAGGGAAGGAGATAAGTTTTTGTGGATATGTGCTAATCGGCCTGAAACTCTGCCCAGACTTTCTTTGTTTGAAGAAGATAATATACAATCAGGTATTAAAATAGGTGAGCTAGCAAAAAAGTTATTTGAAGGCACAGATCTTAAGGATTTGACAGAAGAGGAAAGTTTAAAAAAAACTAGCGAGCTTATGAATAAGAAAACTTTGTTTGAAGCTACTTTTCTTGAAGACAATTTTTATTGTAAAATAGATGTATTAAGACCTTCAAGTAATGGTTTTGATGTGTTTGAAGTTAAAAGCAGTAGTAGCGTGAAGCCTAAACACTTAGATGATTTGGCTTTTCAAAAAATGGTTTTGGAAAAAAGTGGTTTGAAAGTTAATTCGTATAATCTTATTTTAATCAATGGTGATTACAAGTTGAAAGATGCATTTTGCGTTGAAGAGTTTTTCAAAGTAGAAGATGTCACACAAAAAATTTTAAGCTTAGATGTTAAAGATGAATCTGAAAGAATGCTCAAAGTTATTAATCAGCTTAAGTGCCCAGAGTTTGATGTTGAAGATTTGTCCAAAACAGATAATGGAAATTTTTTAGTTGATGAGTTCAAAAATGATCAGCCAATTGGGAGTATATTTGATTTGTATTCTATTAGAAGAAAGAAAGCCGTGGAATTTTTCAAGGCAGGATTTGTTCAAATAAAAGATTTACCAGGAATGGTTGAGCTTACTCCAAAGCAAGTTATTCAGTTAGAAGCTGGCGAGGGTTTTTATGTCAATAAAGAGATGCTTTCAAAGTTTTTATCTAAGATAGATAAACCGATATGTCATTTAGATTTTGAAGCGTACCAGCAAGTAATACCTAAGATTAAAAATACATCTGCTTACCAGCAAATACCTTTTCAGTATTCCCTGCACATAGAAGATGAAAACGGTTTAATCCATAAAGAATTCTTATACGAGAAAGGTGATGACCCAAGACCTATGTTTTTAAAAAAATTAAAGGAAGACCTCCCAAGCAAAGGAAGTATTTTAGTTTATTACAAGCCATTTGAAGTTGGCAGGCTTAAAGAGTTAGCACAAGATTTTCCAGAATACAAAGATTTTGTTTCTAATATTATTTCCAGAGTTATTGATTTGAGAGATCCTTTTTCTAACTTTTGGTTTTATTCTGCAAGGCAAAAAGGTAGTTGTAGCATAAAAGAAGTTCTTCCACTTTTTAGTGAGATGAATCATAAAGAGTTAAATCTAAGTAGTGGAAGCTCTGCTATGATTTTGTATAAAACCCATAAAGGAAACTTAACAGAAAACATAAGAAAAGACCTGCTGGAGTATTGTAAACTTGACACTTTAGCAATGGTTATAATTCTTGAAGGTTTACGGAAAAGCTTTTATAATTGACAAACATATCAGTTTCATGGTTTTTAGAAATGAGCTATCTGAATACAAAGTTAATAATTTATATTTAGAACTAGCCACGCTTATTTCTAAACATACAAAACTTGATTTAACGTCAATTGTTAATTTGATGAGAATACCTCCGAGCTTAGATTTTGGAGATGTTAGTTTTCCTTGTTTTACTCTCTCAAAAACTCTAAAGAAGGCTCCAAACCTAATAGCTGAAGAGTTAGCAGAAGTTATTAAAGCAGAGTTTCTAGAAAAGGTCTTGGCTGTTAATGGTTATTTGAATTTTTATTTTGATAAAAAGCATTTTGTTAAATGTGCTCTGGTTGATATTTCAAAAAAAGATTTTGGCAAAAACAACCACGGAGCAAATAAAAAAGTAATTGTTGAGATGAGCTCTCCAAACATTGCAAAGAGTTTTGGAATTGGTCATCTGAGAAGTACAATAATAGGTGAAAGTCTTGCAAGAATCTACGAGTTTAATGGTTACAAATCTATTAAGATTAATTATCTTGGTGATTGGGGTACTCAGTTTGGTAAACTTCTTTTAGCTTTTGAGTTGTATGGCGATGAAAAAAAGTTATTGGCAGACCCGATTAATCATCTTCAAGATGTCTACGTTAAATTAAATCAAAATTTAACAGAGGAATTAGAGGTTAGAGCTAAGCAAAATTTTAAGTTGATGGAAGAAGGTGACAAGAAAACTCTAGCCACGTGGAAAAAATTCAAAGAAAAAAGCATTGAAGAATTCATGGAAATATATGACTTATTGGGTGTTAGCTTTGATGAAATTAGTGGAGAGAGCACTCAAAACAAGAAATCACTTGAAATTATTAATAAGTTGAAAGATAAAAAAATTGCAAAGCAAAGTGAAGGTGCATTAATTATTGATTTCGAAGATGATTTAGGTGTTGGTATTTTGCAGAAAAGTGATGGTACAACTATCTATTTATCAAGAGATATTAGCGCTGCTATTGAGAGAAAGGAAAAGTATGATTTTGAAGAGATGATATACGAAGTTGGAAGCGAGCAAGAGCTTCACTTCAAACAAGTCTTTAAAGCACTAAAACTTATGGGTTACAAGTGGGCAGATAATTTGAAGCATATAACGCATGGTTTGTATCTTGGGAAAGATGGTAAGAAACTGTCTACTCGTGGTGGAAGCAGTGTTAAGATGAGAGATATCTGGGCAGAAGTTGAAAGTAAAGTTTTGGCTGAATTGAAAAAAAGAGATTCTGCTATTGATTCTAGATTGAAACTAATCACTAGAAGCGCGGTGTTATATGGTGATTTGAAAAATTTTAGAAATACTAGCGTTATTTTTGATGCCAAATCTATTACCAGCATGGAAGGAGACACAGGACCTTATCTTTTGTATAGTTATGCTAGAAGCAAAAGTATACTTAGAAAACTAAAGTTTAAAACACAAAAAATTGGTGAAGTAGTTCCTGAAATGGAAGAGTATTCTTTGATTGTAAAGCTTGGCCAATTTCCTTACATTGTTTTGACTGCCAAACTTAGAGATGATCCAAGCCAAGTTGCAAATTACGTTATGAGTTTGAGTCAGGAATTCAATAGTTTCTACACTAAGTGTAAGGTTCAAGGCTCAGACAAGGAAGATTTCAGGGCAAGTCTTGTTTATTTATACGCAGAAACGTTAAAGAAAGCATTGAATTTGATTGGCATTGATACAATTGAAGAAATGTAAAAACATATTTAAACTATAATTTATTTCTTTTTAATTATGGAAAACGTTGTTATTTTAGGAAATGGTATCGCAGGAGTTACAGCTGCAATTTACACGGCAAGAGCTAATTTAAACCCCGTAGTTTATAGTGGGCCAGAGCACGGAGGACAACTAAGTCTTACCACAGAAGTTGAAAATTTTCCAGGATTCCCTGAAGGTATTCAAGGACCTGAACTTGTGGAAAGAGGAAGAAAACAAGCAGAAAGATTTGGCTCCAGATTTGAAACAGATATAGCTGTTGAATTCAAAAAACATGATGATCATTATCATTTAAAGATGAGCTCAGGTAAAGAAGTTAAAACTAAAACGTTAATTATCACAACTGGTGCTAGTGCAAGGTGGCTTGGTTTGGAATCTGAAGAAAAGTTTAAAGGAAGAGGTGTTAGTACTTGTGCTACTTGTGATGGATACTTTTACAGAGGTAAAGAAATCATAGTCATAGGTGGTGGAGATAGTGCTATGGAAGAAGCTAATTTCTTAACCAAATTCGCAGATAAAGTCACTGTTGTTCATAGAAGAGATGAGTTTAGAGCTAGTAAGATTATGCAAGATAAGTTTTTCAAAAACGAAAAAACTGATGTTTTGTGGAATAAGAAAATCGTTGAAGTTTTGGGTGATGACAAAGGAGTTATTGGTGCAAAACTTGAAGATACTAAAACAAAAGAAGTATCAGAGGTTAAATGTGATGGTATTTTCTTAGCTATTGGTCATATTCCAAACACAAAAATTTTCAAAGGACACTTAGATATGGATGATAATGGTTATCTCATTACAAAAAACACTAAAACGAATCTTCCTGGAGTTTTTGCAGGTGGTGACGTTCAAGACACTAGTTACAGGCAAGCAATCACAGCAGCAGGTAGTGGTTGCATGGCCGCTATGGAAGCTGAGAGATACTTAAACCATTTAGAATAAATCTTTTTTTTTATTTCATGAATTTTATCAGAAGTAATCCCAGAATTAAAAATAATAGTGAATATATTTCAAAGCCTACTTCGATTACTAGTTTTATTGGAACAATTAATGCTCCAAACATTAGGCCAACTAAAGCCCCGTGTGTTTGTGCACTATAATTTTTTAGCAAGTAATATATTAGCCGTGAAAATACGAGTAATCCAAAAACGCAACCTATAATGAATATTAGTGCGGGAATCCACGTTCCTGGCAGTCCGCTTACAAGATTTATTGCGTATTCGTATTGTCCAAGCATTAGTAATATGTAGCTTCCGCTTATACCTGGAAGTATCATCGCTGTGATAGCAATAAATCCAAGGCCAAACGTAAGTCCAAGACCTGGTGTTGGCAGATTAAATGCGATTATACTTAGAATTATTCCTAGCATAAATCCAAATATCATTCCTATGCTTGCTTTGGTTTCTTTAACATATTTTTTTGATAAAAAGTATATGCTTGCAAGTATTAAACCAATAAATAGTGAGTATGTTTGACTTGGATATGTTAAAAGTAAGTAACTCATAAGTCTAGCTCCAAGCAGTAGAGCTGTTACAATACCTAAAAATAAAGGTATTAAGAATTTGTAGTTTAATTTTAGTATTGCTTTAAATTCTCCATTCATTATTTTCTGTGGGAGATACGTTGCTTGAGTTATGCTTTTTATTAACTCATCATATATACCTGTGATAAGTGCTATCGTCCCTCCACTAATCCCTGGGACTAAGTCTGCTATACCCATCAGTATTCCTTTTATGTATAGTATCATTTACTTTCATATTTACTCTCAAGTATTTAAAATGTTTTAGTGTGAGTCTAAGTCTAAGTAGTCCATTACTTCATCAGGTCTTATTTTGTAATCTGATTTTAACAATAACGTTTTTAGCTTTCTTAGGGCTTGCTTTATTGTAGACTCTTCACCATATCCTTCACTTGTAATATCAAAGCTGTCTTTACATCTTACTCTAAGCCTTAAGTGAAGTAAAGGTAGTTTTCTGTGTGTTTCTTTATGTTTTTGCACGTGTATGTATATGTATCCTGGTCCTAAACTCTTGTTTTTTACGACGAAGTGTTTAACTTCTTCTAAGATTATGTCTTTATTTATCTCTTCTAGTTTACTGCTAATTTGTATGAAGACTTCTTTTTCTTGTTTGTTTAATTCATAGCTTAAAGTTTCAAGCAAGTCTTTTCTTGTTATTATTCCTTTGCTTTCAATTATTATACTGCTTACATCGTGTTTGTTCATAAGTTCAAAGACTTCTCTTGGCGTAGCAGTTTTTTTAGCTTGTATTATCTCTTTTCTCATAAGACTTGATACAGGTACATCTAGAGCAGTTGTTGTTTGCGTTGTTCGTCCCATACCGCTTTTCTCAGTTGGTTTTAAAGCGTTTTTTACGATGTCGTGAAGTCCAATGATTCCTACGAGTTCACCATTTTCTTCTATTGGTAATCTGCTTATTCCTTGCTCTCTGAAAGTAATTAGTGCCGTTTTCAGTGTTGTGTCTGGGGTGATCGTTTTGATTTTCTTTGTCATTACTTCTTCTGCTTGGTAGTCTTCTATTATGTCAATTGCTTCGTATAACAAGTCGTTTGCTTTTACTACGCCTACTACTTTTTTGTTTTCAATTACTGGTAAGTGGAATAAATTAGATTCGAGCATTAGCCTTGCAGCTTCTCCAAGGGTTGTTTTCGGGTTTATCTTTGGGGCGTGTCTCATGAGTTTTTGGGCTTTTGTTTTTGAAATATCAAGTTGTGTTCTTGTTAATTGTTTTTCTGTAATTACTCCTTTGTAATCTTTTCCATCAGTAAGTATCACTACATCTCTACTTGCATGAAATTTTGGTATCAGTTTAGAAATCATCTCATCAACTAGTCCTTGCTCAAAGTCTTTGGTTATAATTCTCTTTACATCTTTTTTCATTCCAATCACCATTAATAGTTAAGATGATTAACTATATAAAAATTAGTGAAAATAAGTATTTTTTGACTTGCAAGTGGTTATTATTTCGAAAATTATTTTAAACTCATCATACTTTCTTGTAAGCATGGGAGTTGATGATTTAATTATAGGTGTTGATATTAATGGAGGAGATTGGAAAAATGGAACTCATCCTTCAGAGAGGATTATGAAGGCTGTGCAGAAATATCAAAAATTTGATAAGAAGTCTGAAATTGTTTTGTTTGGAGACTTTGACAATTTACCTGCTAGGTCTTTAGATTATTCAAGAACAGGGTATGTGAACGCGCCTTTTTATTTTGAAAATGCTAGAAGAGTTAAAAGAAACCCCCGTTCTGTTGTTTTTGAGCCAGAAAATACTAGTTTGTTTAAGCTTTTAGATGGTTTAAATGAAGGTACTATTGATGTTGGAGTTTCTATGCATGACACTCAAGCAATGGTTTTTTATTCTGCTAAAAAAATTGGTATGATTGATGGTTTAAATGTAAATGTTCCACCTCTTATGACTATGCTTCCAAGTAAGAACAACCCTGTTTTATTCACAGACATAGGATCTACAAAAGACACTAAACCAGAAGAGCTTGCAGAGTTTGGTTTGCTAGCAAGTAAGTACTTAGAGCTTACAAAAGGAATTGAGCCAAGCATTGGTATTTTAAGTATTGGTAGTGAAACAAGTAAAGGAAACAAATTCGTAAAAGAAACTAAGGATATACTTTCAAACATGGCAGATGAAGGACTTTTAAATTTTGATGCTAAATCTCCTTACGTTGAAGGACACATAGGGCTTTTCGATGGTTACAAAGACATTGTTTTAACTGATGGTCACACAGGAAATATTAGTATTAAGTTATTGAAAGGTATTAAAGATTTAATTGGATACGAATTTAAAAGGATAACGCGAGGTCCTAAAAATGTGAAAGACTACATGGTTTTAGCTTCACTTGGTTTGGCCAAAGCGTCTTATAAAAACAGTCACTTTGATGATATGCTCACAAGGATAAATCCCGCCACTTATAATGGCGCTCCACTTCTTGGGCTGAATAATTACTTAGTTAAGCTTCAAGGTAATTCTACTTCAAGTGAGATTTTTGAAGGTTTGAAAAGGGTTAAAGAGTATAGAAATTCAGATGTTATTTCTAGTATGAGAGAAGTAATTAAAAAATAAAATTAGAATTCTTCTTCGTGGATTTCGTTGTTTAGGTATTCTAGGTATTCATCTTTTTGATCTTCTAAGACTAGTCCTTGCTCTACCATTAACGGAACTACTTGTTGTGCGTAATGATTATGTTTATTCATGTTTTTCACCCTCCTTATATTTATTTAAAAAAAAGAAAAAAAGTTGCCAGTTTAATTTGGCAATAATACGCTGTCAATTACATGGATAACTCCGTTAGCTGCAGGTACATCAGTTGCAATTATGTTAACGTCTTCATTTAGCACTCCTGCATTTTGGAATACGAATTGACCGTTAAGCATTCTTATTCTTGAACTCGCAAGTACATCTCCTGAGTCTCTGTTACCTCTAGCTACGTGGTATAACAAGATGTCTGTTAATGCTTCTTGAGGTAAGTCAGCTATGTTACCTGCGTCCAGACCTAACTCTGCAAATGCTGCATCTGTTGGTGCAAAGACAGTGAATTGTCCTCTACCGCTTAGTGTTGCAAGTACTGCAGGATCTGCTGCTAGAACTGCTGCTATCAATGTACTAAACTCTCCTGTTTCTTCGTTTACGCTTATTGCAACGTCTACGATGCTTGGACTTGGTGCACTTCTTGCATTTCCTTGTCCCATAGCTT
>SKHC01000075.1 GCA_007117145.1 Candidatus Woesearchaeota archaeon | reverse complement strand
TTTTTACTAATAGATTTTGGATTTAAATACAAAGGGTATTGTAGTGATATGACAAGAACAATCTACCTTGGCAAACCGACAAAAAAACAAGTGGAGCTATACAACAAAGTGTTAAAAGTTCAAAAGGATTGCATAAAAAATGCGATTCCTGGCACAAAAACAAAAGAATTAGATGCAAAGGCGAGGAACTCATTAAATTTTAACCATGCACTAGGACATGGAGTGGGTTTAGAAGTCCACGAACACCCTCAAATTAATCCAAGAACAACCCACACATTAAAAAAAGGTCATGTAATAGCAATAGAGCCTGCAGATTACTCAAAAGAAGGAATAAGAATAGAGGATACAGTGTTAATTTTGGCAAAACCTAAAGTGTTAACCAACGCTGAAAAATCATTGATTATCGCAAACTTTTAAATAATATTAGCGATTACACTAACTATGAGATCGAAAGCTGCTAAAGTGGATGATGAAAGCTACGACGAGCAAATTTCTAATTTGGATCAGGAAAACAAGATTCTAAGAGAAACCATTTTTCAGTTAAAGATGGAGCTTGATAGATACAGAAGTCCAGCTTTAATGCTAGCAGAAGTTGTAGAAATAATGGAAACTACTGCTATAATCAGAGTTCCAAACGGCAACAAATTCTTAGTTAATAAATCGAAAAATTTACCAGAACTATCTTCCGGAGACACAGTCACAGTCGAGCAAAAGAATCTTACGATAATTGATAAAATCGATAAAGAGCGAAACGTTGACGTTGACCAATTCGTAATAATAGAAAAACCAAAGACTAGCTGGGATGATGTTGGAGGTTTAGCAGCTCAAAAACAAGAATTAGAAGAAGTAGTTGAGCTTCCACTGAAAAAACCTGAGCTCTTTGAAAAAGTTGGTATAATGCCACCTAAAGGAATACTTTTATACGGTCCGCCAGGTACTGGTAAGACTTTACTTGCAAAAGCAGTTGCAGCAAGTACAGAAAGCACGTTTATAGAAATTGTTGGTTCTGAGTTAGTGCAAAAATTCATAGGAGAAGGTGCGAAACTTGTTAAAGACGTGTTTAAACTTGCAAAAGAAAAGGCTCCAAGCATAATATTTATTGATGAGTTGGATGCTATAGCTGCAAAAAGAATAGAAGTTGGAACTTCGGGTGAGCGAGAAGTTCAAAGAACGTTCATGCAATTTTTAGCTGAACTTGATGGGTTTGAACCGTTAGGTAATGTAAAAGTAATTGGTTGTACGAATAGAAAGGACATATTAGACCCGGCCATAATTAGACCTGGTAGACTTGATAGATTAATTGAAGTTCCAAATCCTTCAAAAGAGGGTTTAATTGAGATATTTAAGATTCACACAAGAAAAATGAATCTTGGAAAAATTGATTTTGAGTACTTAATGCATAAACTTGAAGGTTTTAGTGGTGCTGAAGTTAAGTCGGTGTGTACTGAAGCTGGTTACTTTGCTATTAGAAAGAACAAGACCAAGATAGAGCAAAAAGATCTTGAAGATGCCATAATAAAGGTTAGAAAAAAAGAAGAAGATACTCAGTACAAAGCAATGTTTGGTTAAGATGAACATACTAAAAAATTCTAAGTACCTATTTCTAACATCGATACTTCTTGGTTTGTTAATCCCTGGATTTGCATATAAACTTGAGATTTTGATAATGCCTTTGCTTGTCATAATGATGACTGTTTCTATAAAAGACATAGCTTTTAGGCATATAACTAAAACAGACGTTGAAGAAATTACAAGTCTTGCTCTACTCAATTACGTGTTACTTGGAGGTGCATACATTTTATTTTCATTCTTTCTTGAAAGCCCTTACAGGGAGCTTATAATGATACTTGGGATAATGCCTCCCGCAGTTGGTATAATTACGATGTCAAAGGTTTTAGAAGGAAATCTTAAACTATCGTTTTTAACAGAGTTTTCAAGTTATTTAATCGCTGTTTTTTTTATTCCAGTAGCGTCTAAGTTTTTACTAGGTGCGGGTTTTAGCGTCGTGAATGTTTTGGAAGTCGTTGCATTAGTTATTTTACTGCCTTACTTTTTATCCAGATTACTCCACAATTACGAGTTGAAACACCCAAGGAAGACAGATTATTCTAAAATGATTGTGAATTTATCTTATGCAATAACGTTTTACATAATCATTGGTTTAAACGCTAACGTCATATTCGATTTTGCTTATACTTGGAAAATTTTCTTAATACTTTTCACTTTAAAGTTTGGTTTAGGCACAATACTTTACTTAGTTTTTAAGAATTTCTTGAATAAGAAGAACAATGTTTTACTTGTTTTATTTGGAACTTTAAAGAACGGGGGTATGGCGATTGCTTTCGGTGTTTTGCTTTTCGGTGTTGAAGCTACTGTACCTTACGCAATTAATGGAATAACAACTCCTTTGTACATAGTATATTTGGAGTGGCTCTTGAAATAATTATTTATTATTAGTATGGCTTAAATACAAGTCTTGATATTTCCTAACGCCTTGCACGTGCCTTGTGCTTCTTGGATTTCTTGCAGGTCTGCCTTGGTTGTATGCACTCAATGCTGCATCTAAATTTCCGTGTTGTATGTATAAATCGTTTAAATACTTTGCAGCTGCATCAGCACTTTTTACGGGGTCGAATCTTTCATCATACTCAATAAGTTTTTCTAAGTTGTGATTGTAGTTGTTAACAAGTCTTCTCATTTCTCGCCCGTGGGCTATATCTCTGCTGGAAAGCGTACTGTTTCCGTGCACGTTTAGACCGTAATTTCTAGCAGTCCCTGGCATAAATTGAAACATTCCAACTCCTCCATCATTTGAATAATTAAGCATCGTTGGTTCAGCAAAACTTTCTTGAATTGCAAGACCAGCAAGTATTCCTGGTTCTAATTGGTATGTGTTTTCAAAATGTTCAAATAAGTGTTGGAATCTTCCAGCTCTTAAAAGTTTACCATTTACACTATAAAGTGGCTCAGCTACAGGGTCTAAACTATAATTCAGATTTGCAATACTTCTTTCTATGCCTTGAGGTGTTCTTTCCACATCAAGTTTTTTATCCATCATAGAAGAAACACCCATCAAAGTTCCAAGAGTAAGTGCGCCTGCTATTGTGAAGTTTTTTGCTTCTCGCCACTTCTCTTCAATTGTTTTTTCTTCGTGATAATTTCGAGGCATCTTTTTTTCTCCAATAATTTTATAGAGGAAGAAATAACGTATAATATAAAAACCTTTTGATATTAATAACTGCTCAGTAGTTACTCGTTTTCATCATGTGTCAGCGGGTGTTCACTTCATCATCGCAGATTAATAGCGAATACTTGTTTGTTTATAAAACTTCTATATCTGCACTCATTCTGTAAACGTAAGGTGCGTGGTGGCCGTTTCTAAAAAATGTTATCTTAATCTTCTTTCCTTGCTTTACGCCAATTAACAAAAGCTTTTTTTCAACAACGTCAAGCTCTGCGAGTTTGGAAAAGAAGTTGTAGTGTATTTTTCCTTTTCGAACTTTTTGAAATGCTAGCTCGATGAAGTCATCACTATTATCTGGGGTTGCAAGCACTATCCTGTTGAAATACTCGGAGTTTTTCAGGTATTTTGCGCCGTCGGCGAGTATAAATTCTACGTTTTTAGCTTTGTTTAATTCCTTATTTATCAAAGCAAATTCATAGCCTTTCGGGTTAAGATCAACTCCGACAATTCTATGAGCTAAACTTTTTTTAGAAAAAACCAAAGGGTATGGTCCGCATCCGCTTCCAATAACTAAGATGATTTCTCCTTTTTTTACATCTTTAGCTATTCTAAGTCTATCATTTCCAAGTCTTGGAGAATAATACATTTCAGCTAAGTCTACTTTGATAAGAACTCCGTTTTCTTTATGAACAGTAACAGTAGTGTTTTCTCCTGCTAAGAATTTAAACTTTTGATTTCTATAAGGTCCTTCGTGTTTGTCATCTTTTCTCAGCACAGTTCGAATATTGTGGTTTACTTCTAAAAGGCGTTTGCCAATCAATTTTTCCACATTTCTAAGCTCTTCATCAATTTCAAGAATTGCAATGCTTCCAACAGTGTCATAGCTCGTTTTCAATATTTCAAGTTCATCAGAAGTTAAATCCTCTTTTAAACTACTTTTCAAGTCTTTTATTTTTTCTTTTTGTTTCTCAAAATCCAAAGAAACCATTTCAAATCCTGTAGAGTTTTTTTTCACAGGAAAAATTATGAAATCTTTTTCTTTAACAGGTTTATACTTAAGATTAATCAAATCTTTTTTTATCAACTCTTCTTTTACTTCTTGAGCTTTACTCAGTGGAGTTTTCACGCCTTTCATAACATAAAAGTAAATCAAACTATATTATAAATATTCATTTTTAGTAACCTTTATTAACTCACAAGTCCAAAGCTACATATATGAGGAAGACAAAAGTAATAGCGACAATCGGTCCAAGTTCGTTTGATACAAAAGTGTTAAAAGAATTCAAAGAATTAGGTGTGAATTGTCTAAGGATAAACACTGCTCACGGAGATTTCAGTCAATATGAGAAAAGTGTTAGTAAATTAAAAAAACTTGATTTTTGTGTTATGCTAGATATTAAAGGTCCTGATGTTAGAGTAATTTTAGATAAAGATTTGGAAGTTAAAAAAAATCAAAAAGTGACATTTTACTTTGAAAAAAACAAAACTCCAAGTTTCACTTACGATTTCAATAAAGAAATTAAAACTAATAGCAAAATATTTTTTGA
This sequence comes from Candidatus Woesearchaeota archaeon, assembly GCA_007117145.1. Lineage (GTDB taxonomy): Archaea > Nanobdellota > Nanobdellia > Woesearchaeales > 21-14-0-10-32-9 > SKIS01. The sequence continues at coordinate 3,312 of SKHC01000075.1, read as the reverse complement.
TAATGGTTTATTAGAGGGTAAAACAGTAAGTAAGTCGGCTAAGCAGATAACCATACAATTCCAAGATGAACACATAATTAAACCAAACAAGGGAGTCAACATCCCAAATACAACTTTATACGCTCCAAGGCTGTCTATAAAAGATAAAAAGTCAATAGATTTCGCAAAAAAACACGGTATTGAATACATAGCGTTAAGTTTTGTCAGATCAAAAGAAGACGTTCTAAACTTAAAAAAATATTTGAAAAACACAGGTATAGGTGTAATAAGTAAAATTGAAAATTGGCAGGGAGTTAAAAACATCGATGAAATCCTAGATGTTAGTGATGGTGTGATGATTGCAAGAGGAGACTTAGGAGTAGAAATAGAAGAGCAAAGAATTCCTTTAGTTCAAAAAGAAATTATAAGAAAAGCAAATAGTAAGGCCAAGATAAGTATCACTGCAACCCAACTTCTTGAAACAATGATAACCAGTAAAAGTCCGACGAGAGCAGAAGTTAGTGATGTTGCAAACGCCATTTTAGATGGTACTGATGCGTTGATGTTAAGTGGGGAGACTGCAATTGGGAATCATCCAGCTCTAACTTTAAAAGTTGTAAATAAGGTTGCAATTGAAGTTGAAAAGAGTTTAAAGCACAATTTAAGATTAGAAGAAAAAGAGCAATTTTACGGTGAAATTTCAAAGTCAGTTCATAGCCTATCTGCAAATCTTCCAATAGATAAAATAGTGACACTGACAAACACAGGGTTCAGTGCTTCTCTTATAAGCAGGTTTAGAAGTCAAAAAAGTATAATTGCAGTTACTACAAATCCAAAAACAAAAAACAAGTTAAAACTAGTTTGGGGAGTAACACCTGTTTTAGTAAATAAAAACGTTAACAAGTATTCTACAAGTCAAATAGCGAATGCTTTACTAAGTAAAAAAGTGTTGTCTAAATCAGATGTTGTAATATTTTTTGCAGGCATAGATTCATTAGATAAAAAAGTTTTAAACATTTTAGAAGTTCACAGAATCAAAGATCTATTGGAGTTAACTTCAAAAAAAGTCTCCTAAACCTTTTTGTTGACTATTTTTTTCGATTTCTTTAAACTTTGTAATTATGCTATCTATTCTGTTTTCGCTAAAATCTCGTTTAGCTAAAAATTCTTTTAACCCTTCAAGGTCTGCAGGTTTAAATTCTAAAGTGTAATCATCAGTTACAGGCATATTACAAATAGTGTCGTAGATATCTTTCCAATTTACATCGAAGTGTTTTTCCCATTCAATTTCTTCAAAGCTTTTCTCTTTTTTTTGTTTTACGAGTTTAATCCCTTTTTTTGGACCAATGCCCTTAACTCCGCCATAATTATAATCCGTTCCAATAAGCACTGCAAGCATTACAAGCTCATCCATATCCAGTTCTAATTCTTTCAAGTTAGGTTCTAATTCTATGAGTTGAGGATCTAACGTTTTATAACCCAGATTTCCAGGCAGTTTCCTCTTTCCCGTGATTGACAAGTTTTTAATTAGCCTAGGTGCTTTGTTTAGCAAACTATCTGCGTCTTGACTTACAACTGCCCATGCATCTCCTTTAACTACCATGTGGGCTGCTTGTGCTTCTCCTTCGCTTGGCGCTTGAATAACTGGTATGCCCATAAGTCTTAATAGTTCCTTTGTTTCGATTATCATTTCACTTGTTAAAAAAACTGTTCGACTAGCATATTTCTTCATGTTTTCTAAATCTTCTTTGTCTTTTGCTTCTTGGTATAATTTTTTTGCCTTGTCTTTCAGTTCTTTTCGCCTTCTACTCTCTTCGGTTTTAAGTTTGGGGCTTTCACCGTCAAATACAAATGCGAATTTCAATCCTTTTTGCATGTAGTTTGAAAACCTACCTACAATTCCTTGGATGTGGCTCGTAATTTTTCCTTGTGAATCCATAAGTGGACTACCATCTGGGCCTCTAATAGTTGTTAAGAACATGTACATCGTGTTAAATGCGTCCACAGCTAGTACTTTTCCTGATAAGTCTTCTATCTTGATATCTTTTCCTTGAAATAAGTCAGCTATTTTTGAGCCCATACATATTTGAAGTATCATTTACTATTTAACTATTTTTACAAATCAAAACATATATAATAAGGCAAAAGCAATTAAATAAGATGATAATAGCTATAGATTTAGATGAAGTTCTTTGTGACTTTATAGGAGAACTAATAAATTATTATAATAATAAATATGATACTAATTACAAAAAAGAAGATTTTCACACATACAATTTCTGGCAAGTTTGGGGAGGAAACCAAAATAAGGCGATAGATATAGTGCATGATTTTCATAAAACTCATTACTTTGAAAACATAAAACCAATAAAAGGTTCAATAAAAGCCATCTCGAAATTAAAACAAAAGCACGAACTCATAGTAATTACTTCAAGACAACATTCAATAGAGAAACAAACAAAGCAATGGGTAGAAAAGTATTTTCCAAACACTTTCGATGAAATAATACTTACGAATCATTTTGCAAAAAACGGTTTTTCAAAAACTAAAAAATATTATTGTGACAAGTTCAAAGTAGATATATTAATTGAAGATAACATTCATTATGCAAATGAATCTTTGTCAAAACAAAGAAAAGTTTTTCTGCTGGATTATCCTTGGAATAGATCTAAAGAATTAAACAAAGAAGTTGTCAGGGTTCATTCTTGGGATGAGTTAGAGAAAAAACTAAACAATATGATGTGAAAAAAACTTTTCTGTCAGTTCCCGAAAGATTTAATTACCTAATCAAACAATTAATACCATGGAATTAATTATAATACTAATAGCAATTGTTCTAATAGTAATAGCATACCTAGTTGGAAACAAAATTGGCACTTTAAGAGTTGAAAAGCTAATTGATGAAAAAGTAAAAGCTGCAAGACTTGATGCTGCAAACAGAAGCAGAGCAGTATTGCAAGGTCAATTCTCTGAGCAGTTAGCTCCTTTCATGCCAAACTTTCCTTTTAATCCAAGTGATTGCAGATTCATTGGAAAGCCAATTGACTTATTGGTATTTAAAGGAATGGATGATAAACAAATAGAAGAAGTAGTATTTGTTGAGGTTAAAACAGGAAATTCAAAATTAAGCCAACAAGAGAAAAACTTAAAGGAAGCAATTGAAAAGAAAAAGGTTAGTTGGTTTGAGTATAGAAAAAACTAGTTTTTTGAAGTCAACTTTTCAAATTCTAATATTTGCTTTTTAATAACTTCAAATCCCATTTCCCAAAAGCTTTCTTTTTCTACATCTATTCCCATTTGTTTAAGAAGTTTTTGAGGGTTTTCACTTCCGCC
>SKHC01000042.1 GCA_007117145.1 Candidatus Woesearchaeota archaeon | reverse complement strand
TCTCCTGAAATCATACTTTCATCAACACTACTCTCTCCTTCAACTATTACACCATCAACAGGTATTTTTTCTCCAGGTTTTACAATGATTATATCTCCAATTTCTACTTCTTTTAGACTAATTTTCACTTCTTTCCCATTTTTTAGTACAATCGCAGTTTTAGCCTCTAAGCTTAACAGTTTCTTTATAGCATTCGAGGCTCTTCCTTTTGCTTTCATTTCCAAGTATCTACCTATTAAATGGAAAGACATAATTGTAACTGACATCTCAATAAAAGTGGTAACAGGATACCAAAACACAAGGAAGCTAAGTAAGTAAGGGAGGGCACTTCCGAGGGTTATCAAAGTGTCCATGTTAGCATTCAACCTTTTCAAAGATGAAAACGTGTTTTTATGTGTCTGGTACCCAGCTATGAATACAACAGGAAATCCTAAAATAGCTATTATGTGAAAGTAATAAGGGATTTGAACTATGAACATGTGAACCATCATCAAAATCATAATTACTGAAGCTATGACGAGAGAATAAACCATCTTTGTTTTTGCTTGACTGAATCTTTCTTCTTCATCATCTTTAGAATCTGCAGAAACTGCTGTGTAGCCAGCTCTTTTCACAGCATTGAAGATATCTTCATCACTCACATTAGTTGTTTCTAAGTACAATTTTTCACTTGCAAGATTAACTCTAACATTTTTCACACCACTTAGTTTATTGACTTCCTTTTCCACAGTGTTTACGCATCCTGCGCAATGCATACCTTTAATTTTAAATTCTTTTTTTACCATTTTTAATTACCAAAATATCTTTTTCCTCTCTCTAAGTCTGATTTGCTAATATGAACGAAGTCATTTTCAACAAAATTGTCTAAGTAACCAGGATTACAACCACCTGTATTTGATCTACCAAGCTCGGAAATTAAAAACCTTTGACCACAATTATTACAAACCATGTAATCTCCATCTTGAGTATACCCTTTTTTAGAGTTGTAACAAACGTCACAAGCATCAAAAGCCGTTTTTATATCTCCATTCCTATCTCTTACAACAAAGTATCTTATTAAATCTCCTTCGTATTCATACTCAAACCAAGAAGCATCAGACCCTATTTCTGTTACATCTAACAAAATGTAATTGTCTTCAGATGATTTGAATAAAAAAAAGAAACCTAACAAAACAATGATTGCTAAACTTATATATACATATTTTTTATTTTTTTCATGTTTTCTTTTCATTTTAATTCACCAACATCAGCTCACTATTTCTGCAGAGAAATATTGGAATATTTCTAACTCTAATATGTCTAGCGTTGTGTGAGTGTCAGAGTCATAATAAACTTCGAATCCATCAGCCATGTCAAAACCCAAGTATTTTCCGAAAACACCCGCAGCGTTCAGCTCATTTATAATTAAGGGAGCATGACCACTACAAGGAATATCAACTTTTAAAACAACACTTTGGTCATAAGTTTCAGGTATGCCTCCAGATCCAACGTTGCTAAAAGCAGGAAAGATAACTAAGAAAAACAAGAGGTTAACAAAAATAGTTATACTATACATTAAACCTAAGTAACCTCTTTTAAACACAACGCCTTTGAGGCTGAGTAAGTTATTTTTTTTCAAGTAAAACACTGCGCTAATTGTTGCAAACACCAATGAGAGTATTATAAGTCCATAAAAAAAGTTAGTGCTCAGCATTAAAGGTCTGAGTAAAGTAGTAAAAAAAGTCGCACCCAAAACGCTTGCAATTATAAATAGTATGCAAAAGGTGTGTGGGATCAATCCGTAATACAAACCTTGCATTAATCCTGTATTTTTATTTCTCTTTTTTTGTTTCATAAACATTAGGTGATTGAAACGCTTTATAAAAGATGTAGTGAAACTAGTTTCACTTTTTTAAAATCACTATATTAGTCATACCTCTTCTCTTTCTTTCAATCAAGTTTTTACCTTCTAATTTATCTAGAATTCTTGTCGTTTTCACTTTCGAATAATTTGTGTGTTTTACTACATCGCTTTGATAAACAGAACCATCTTCTCTATTCAAAAGTTCGATTACTTTTGATTCTTCTTCACTTAGAATTGGCTGTTTCCTATTCTTTTCATTTTTTGTTTTAACCTCTTTTTTTTCAAAGTCATAAAATAAGAAAAACAAGCTTGTAAGCAAAGACAAAAAAGCAACAGCTAAAACTGTTGCGACATATAACAAATGACTGTTGCTATGAGCTGGACATTCGTCCATTGAAACATCAGGATTTTGTTCAACCAACGTACACATAAACAAGTTTTGACTTTCAAAATAAGAATTGATTGAAATCCCTGTAAAGAATAACAATATAGCTACTGCCAGAAAACTAAAACCGTACACTTTAGATTTATCCATCTTTTCAAGTTGCAATTTAAACTGTTTAATAAATATTATTATAATGGTTTTCAGTTATGGTTTCTAATTGGCTTTGGTTTGTGCTTTGAGCTGAACTTGTATTGCCAGAGCAATTCTTACCTACAACCATTCCAACACCTACTGCGAGCAAACCATAAATAAGTAACTCTTTATATCTTGGCTTTAAAGACATTCCCTCCCAACAAGGTTTGAAATCAATGTTGCTTTCAAAATATTCTTTGCTGGTGTTTGTAGAGCCCATGTTTTTATAATGGGTGTTATCATCTTTTACTGAAACATCATATTTTAGCATAGAAACTGTACCTCGCGCCACAGACTTGGCACTTTAAATAATACACGTCACCTTCTTTTGTTATCTTAGTGTCTGCCTTACCACATTCCTTGCAAAAAACGAACTCTTCTGCGTAACTATTAATCTTCTCATTAATCTTTGATGCAGGGAGTTTACTCCCAAAAATAACTGCTTGACCTCTAAAACTTCCAGGAGTTGCAAGCTCTTTTAACACATATTTAAGTAAGTGCTGGGGTTTTCTTCTAAGCACGTCAGCTATTTGAAAGAAATTACTAATAATAGTTTTACTTCCCTCGATTTGGCCTCTGACTTTAGGGATTTCGAACCTGTCTGTCTCTTCCTTAATCTCTGGGAGATTTTTCCTTGCTTCCTTAAGCATGTCTTCATAATTCATAAAGAAAAGTAGTGATGCTTGTTTTATAAGGGTTTTGATAGAAAAACTATTTATATTGTTGTGTTTAATGTTGTTTTATGGTTAATAATTACGAGTTTAAAGCGAGAAAACCAAGCAAAGATAACATAGAACGCATTGTGGAAATAGGAGAAAGGGAATACTTAAACTCTTTTTTACCAAATTCAATACCTATTGATGTTTACAAGAGAACTTCCCCATATAAGCCTTTATTTAGTGGAGAAGAATTGCTCAGAATCTTAAATGAAAAGTCAGATTTTATGGATGAACAGATGCTTAAAAGCAGAAGGAAATTCAAAAAAGCAGAGGCGAATTCAATATTGTACGTACAAAAACAACCTTTACCTCGTCCTATTTACGTTTCTTTTACTTAGAATAAGTAATTCTTCGCAACTAATGAAAATATTTCTCTAATTCTTTAACGCTATTTGCAGTATAATCTGCTTTTTCATAACTTTGATGACTGCCCCAAGTAACTAAGACTCCTTTCATATTTCTGGCCTTGGCAGCATCAACATCGTCTTTTTTATCTCCTACCATGTATGAAGGGGGCTCAATTTTATCTTTTACACTATTATCTATTACATGATCTAATAATTGCTGCTTGGTGTAATCAAGCTCTGGGTTGTTTCCTTGAACGTACTCAAAATAATCTCTTATACCTAAGTTTTTTAAAACTTCATCCACTATGTCTTGTCTTAACGTTGTCGCAATACTTAACGTGTTGTTTTGTTTAAGACTAGAAAGCATGTCTTTAATCTCAGGAAACAAAACTTCATCTTTTTTCTCGTTAGCAACGCCAAGATAATGATATCTAAACAAATCAGTCATCATACTTGTTTGCACTCTTTCGTCAGTAACGCCGGTATATTTTTTAATTAGCTCTTTATTATTTTCGTAGTGCTTATCTGTTTTCATAGCTTCTTTAAGCCAAGCAGGGTCAAATTCTTGTCCTAGGGTTCTGCTTCTACGCATAGCTGCTTCATGAGCTATTTCAAACCTTGCCAAAGTCCCATCCCAATCAAAACATATGTGCATGATAAGTGAATTATAGATTATTATATATATTTTACCAGAAACCAATTACAACCACTACAGAGTAGCAAAAAATAGCAATATTTATAAATGTGGTTGCGTTCCCTTACAAAATGGGTACAAATAAACCAATAACACTTGGAGAAATCGTTGAAGATACAAAAGATAATGTTAATAATAAATCAGGCTTGCAAATAATTAGTGGTCATAAGTTGTTTTTTATGCCTGAAAGGTATTCTAAAGGAGGGCCATTTACTATTGATTTTAGTACAGATGAAAGTTATGAACAAAGTCTCTCAGACTATCAAAGAGCGATTTCTAAAGAGAGAGGAACAGAAGAAAAGTACAGCTTATTAGATTATCATTTATTGGAATTAGCAATGTTTGGCTACACAGAAAACCATCCTCAATCTGACAATGAAAGAATAAAGTCTTTTTTGGTGCCTTTAATTTCCGAAACTAAAAATCCAACACATGATAGTCTTTTTGAAGATGGTGTTAGAAGAAGTATAATTAATTCGAAAATACCTTCTTATGGATTTGTAGATGCAAACGAAACGTTGCAAACGCTGAATGAAAATGGGGAACTGTGGATTGGTGCATCTAGAGAAACTTATGAAGGATTAAAAGAATTTTTAGATGATTATTACTCAGCAATACAAAGCGATCAATTTTCAGAAAATATAAAGAAAGGAAAAAATGAGTTAAAGCAAAAGATAGATGAGCTTTTGTATAAATCTATGGATATTTAACCTATTTATTCTATTTTTTTAATTACAACAAAATATTTAAACAAGTTAACCTTGAATGCATTTATGTTTTCAGCAAAATCTACAAAACTGTGTATGTTTGTCGTAGATTACAGGCTGAAAATTAATTTACATGCCTTGTAAGTCAAGTAAAATTTTTTACTTAGGGCTTATGAAGCATGTGAAAACCACTAGTTCTATCATAAGTCTTAAGGAAAATACTACTTGAAATACTCGGCATTAAAAAAAAACAAAGGTGGTAAAAATGTCGGAATGTGTTTTGTGTAGAGAACAAGTAACCAATCCTCTCTGTATGGATTGTGTAAGCCATGGAATAAATCAGTGGCTAGAAGAAAAGAACTTGTCAAAAATTGACTCGCAAAAAGTCTTTACAGACAGCAAAGACTGTATGAGGTGTGGAGGATCTATTAATGTATGCCTCTACTGTCACACAAAACAAATCTACGAACTGTTAAAAGATAATGAAGTCTCACATGACTTATTGCAAGAATTCGTAGATTATTTCCATTTTGACCTGGATAAAAAAGGCTACCTGTTACAAGCTAAATTAATCTAATTTTTTTTATTTTATTTTCCATACGTCATTTAATATTTGAAGACCACTAACGTTATTTTGAAAGCTTTTGTTTTCAACACAATCAGAACAAATCTCCATAGGAAACGAAGGGGTGATTTGTGTATACTTGTTTACAAACAAATATTTGTTAGTCGTCTAAACTTTGTCGAATTACAAGGTTCCATAGGAAATCTAAGGGGTTGATATTTTGTAATAATCACTATGAAAAATACACTTAGAAATATAAAAGTATTTATAAATGACTCTTTATTACTCTTTATAAATAAAAGTATGAGGCGATAATTATGACAGACAAAAAAGCTTTCAATCCACATGATGATATAACTGTAGTTAACATAGTAGTTAGCACAAGCTTAGAACACGACATTCCTTTAGAAAAAATGGCGGCTACTCTAAGCAACACAGAATACAACCCTGAGCAATTCCCAGGACTCGTAATTAGAATACGAGAGCCAAAAACATCTGCACTAATATTTAGTTCAGGAAACATAGTATGTACGGGAGCTAGAAGTTTAGACAAGGTAGATGAGAGCATACAAAAAATAATCGAAAGCCTAGAAAAAATAGGAATCAAGATCAAGATTAAACCAAAAATCAACGTGCAAAACATAGTTGCAAGCGGAAACATAGGAATGGATTTAAACCTGAATACATTAGCAATGAAGTTAGACAACACAGAGTACGAGCCAGAGCAATTCCCAGGACTTGTCTACAAGTTAATGGAAGCAAAAGCAACATTCCTATTATTTAGCAATGGAAAAATTGTGTGCACAGGAACCAAATCCGAAGAAATGGTACACAAAGCAGTCGACATGCTCATGGATAATTTGAAAAAATTCAAAAAATAAACGGTTATCCAACTAAAAAACTTATAAAAAAAAGGATACTAACTAGATGGTAGGCTATCATGAAACCAGAGACCCAAATAAATAAATTCAAAGAATTCTTCGAACTACAATACCAAGAAGTATTGTTTGACAAAGCAACGAAAGGGGATGAATTCTTAATAGTTGAATTCCCACAACTAGCGATATTTGAACCAAAACTCGCCGATTTATTACTCGAACAACCAGAAGAAGTAATCAAAGCTGCAGAATACGCAATAAAAAAATTTGACTTAGGAGTAGACATAGACTTAAAAGTCAGATTCAAAGACTTACCATACAGCTCAAACATCTCAATTAGCGGGGTTAGAAGCAAACACATAGACACTTTCTTAGAATTTAAAGGGATAGTCAGACAAAAAACAGATGTAAGACCACAAGTAACAAGTGCCAGATTTGAATGCCCAAGTTGTGGAAGCATACTATCAGTACTTCAAGTAGATACTAAATTCAAAGAACCAACAAGTTGTAGTTGTGGAAGAAAAGGAAAATTCGCATTGATAAGTAAAGAGCTAGTAGACGCACAAAAACTAGTATTAGAAGAAGCACCTGAAGACTTAGATGGTGGAGAACAACCAAAAAGAATGAACATCTTCCTAAAAAATGATTTAGTAAGTCCAATAAGTGATAGGAAAACTAATCCAGGAAGCAAGATAAAAGTTACAGGAATACTAAAAGAAGTCCCAATAGTTTTAGCAACAGGAGGAAAAAGTACGAGGTTCGACTTAATGATAGAAGCAAACTACGTAGAACCAGTACAAGAAGAATTCTCAAGCTTAGTACTTAGTGAAGAACAAAAACAAGAAATCATAGACTTATCAAAAGACCCGAAAGTATACGAACACATAGTCACAAGCATAGCTCCAACGATTTACGGTCACGAAAGAATTAAAGAAGCTTTAGCCTTACAATTATTTGGTGGAACAAGAAAAAGCCAAAGCGACGGAGTAACGAGAAGAGGAGACATACACATACTACTAATTGGAGATCCTGGATCTGGAAAATGTGTTACTGGAAACACAAAAATAATAACGGAAACAGGAGCAATAAAGACAATAGAGCAATTATATAATGAAAAAAATATATCTTATTTGCCCAGCGTTCAGCTAAATGCTCAATACGGATTGAGTCCTGTGACAAAATTTTGGTCTCGAAACACAAAAAAAACTTTGTTAATAACAACTTCATCTGGAAGAAAACTAGAGGTGACAAAAGAACACCCTCTATTTACCACGTCAAATGGCTTTATTTTGTCTGTTAGAGCAGATGAGTTAACAAAAAATGACTGGATAGCCATACCTAGGAAAATAAATGTTATTGGAAAAGTTCAAAACTTAAAAGGAGAAATAAAAAACACAACCAGAAAATATGTTTTTCCAAAAATACTTGACAGCAATCTTGCAAGGATCATCGGATATTTGTGTGGTGACGGACATCTAGCTAGAACGCAATCAAGCGCGTGGATAAGTTTTTCTAATATTAACAAAGAAGTTATAGAGGACTACAAACAATCATTTTATCTCAACTTTAAAGAAAAAGTAACTGAAAGGAAAGGAGAGCTATATGTCACAAGCAGACCCTTATATTCTTATTTAGAACAAAATTTTCCGCAGATTACCAAGAAAAGCTCACACAAAACAATTCCTCAAAAAATATTGGAATCACCAAATGAAATATTAGCGGAATTTTTAAAAGGGCTATTTGAGTGCGACAGCCACGTCAATGTCAAGAAAAGACAAATAGAATATATTACAACGAGCAAAGATTTGGCAGAAAAAACT
>SKHC01000070.1 GCA_007117145.1 Candidatus Woesearchaeota archaeon | reverse complement strand
GAAGTTGAAGTAGAAAGTGTATTCTACATCGAAGCTGGACACTCAGAAAACGGAGCTGTCTTAAAGCTAGGTGAAGAAATAACCACGGTTATCTCAGATGATCAACCAGCTGACCTATTAGGAGAATCTGATAGAAGACAAGAAGCTGAATGGTTCTGGGTAGTTGAAACAGATGTATCTGGCAATCTAGAATACTTAGGTATCGAGAACAAGATGCTAAGAGAAGAAATTGAAGCTACAAGAGACAATGAAAGAGCTGCAATTGGAGTTGGTGAGAGTTGGTCACTACCGAACAACTATGTACACATCAACTTTGATGGATTCTTCGATGACAGAAGAAACGAAGTGCACTTAAACAGTGGAGTCAGAACAAGTTTCATTTTCGATGATGGAAATGATGACCAGTCAACAGCTAATAGATACGTACTTGAATGGGTAACTGACGCTGGTTCAGATGTATTCTACATCGGAAGCGACAGAGCTGACCAAGTATTCCTATACGGACTAGTTGATGACACTGCTCCCGCAACTCCTGGAGCTGTTGACTTATGGCTAGCTTACGAAGATGGAGATGACTTGAGACTAAAAGAACCAGAACCAAGCTTTGACATAGCTATGACTAGACAGCAAAGAGAAGAAGTTGTTGTAACTGGATGGGTAGATGCGGCTGAAAATTACTACATCTACTACACATTTGACAACGGTGAACAACTACATGTCAACCTAAGTTCAATTGATACAGATACCAATGACTTGAAAAACATATTTGGTGATCTTGGTGACGAAGAGGACATGTTAACAGGAACTCCGATTGTTGTTGGAAACTTCAGAAAGCTAGGTGACGAAAGAAACGATGGAAAAGCAACTGACTTCTGGTACACAGATGGCGGTTCAAACACGTACAGCATCGGAACTCAAGACTATGACTTGATGACAACCTACGGTGTACTTGTAAGAGACCCAGAAAACCAAGCTGACAGAGACAGATTCCACATCAGCATTCCATACGAACAAGCTGAAGCAAGATTTAGTGTAACAACAACTGGATCCGCAGCTGGAACTGGAACAAGCACAGGTGGAGCAGTTGAAATCAACCCAATCGGTGGAACTGGAATCGCAGTAACTGATACCAACGCACAAGGACTACTAGGAACCACACCATTAATAGTTGTGGGAGGACCTGCAGTAAACACTATTGCAAGAACCTTACTAGGAAACCCAAGCGCTGAGGAAATACAAGAAATGTTCGAACCTGGACTAGCTAAAATCAGGCTATTCTCAGACCAGAACGCTTTACTTGTAGCAGGTTACAGTGCAGAAGACACGTTAGGAGCAAGCTACGTACTAGCTGACTACTCAAGGTACTCAGGCCAATTAGTTGGAACTGAAGTAGAAGTAGTAGTTACAGACGCTTCAAACGTTGCTCTAAGAGCACCGTCAAGCAACTAAGGACTTAGTCCTTAATTTTTTTTCTTTTTTTTCTTTTTTTTTTCACAATTCTTCAAGAAAACTATATAAACCACTAGAAACACAACTAATTCTAATGAAAAAACTAATCCCTATACTAATAATCATACTCTTACTCCCAGTAGTATCTCCAACAGTAACTAAGATACACGAGGACTGGCACGAATACTCAGGCCAATTCACAAAAGAAGGCATACTATACGACTTCCAACTACAACAATCAGACATAGAACTCTTAAGATTTAACGCAAACGAATTCTCAACGATAATAAGAAAAGGAACATGTCAAAAAAACGCGCAGTACACTTACTGCTACGAAGACTTTGACTTTGAACACGCCAAAGCAACGATAAGCGCTAGAGGAATATACGTTCCAGCAATAAAAATACTCATAGAAAAAGACACGTATGAGCCACCAGTAAAAGAATCAGACTTTAAAATAACCCTGACAGGCAGCACAAGACTAGAAGCTGGAGAAACAGGAACAGTAACACTTAAACTAGAAAACGCAGGGGAAACACAAATACAAGGCATACAAACAACGATAACAATACCAAAAGATTTACACGTAGAAACCAAAGACTTGATAAAATTCGAAACAACGCTCCAAAGCACAACGATGAACCTAAGACCTGGAGATGACTACACATACAACATAACAATACAAGCAAATAAAAGCCAAACCTACGACTTATCAGCACAGATAAAATACTCAAGCTCAGGAGAGCAACAACAAGCCACAAGAACTCTAAGAATAGAAGTGCCAAAACCATACACATTCCAAAAACAAGCAGTTACAAGAGTACAAGTAGGAGAAACATTCCAATACCAATACACTCTGACAAACAGATTAGACGAGCCAATAACTATCAAAAGCAACTTACAACACCCAACAAGTCTAATACCACTTAGAGCAAACAACTTACAATTACAACACGGCACAAGAAACTATCAAGACACATCAACACTAAGCGCAGGTCAAAGCAAAACATTCCAAGTAACATACAGACAAGTAAACACCCAAAACTCAGAACTTAGAGGAAACGTAGAAATAACAGCGCTAGGACACAAATACAACGAATCATTAAACCACGCAATTCAAACATCTTCAGACACCTTAACAAGCACGTTAAAAGTAGACAGAACAGACATACTGCCAAACACGCCATACAGGATAACATACACACTAACAAACAGAAACAACAACTTAGACATAACAGGAGTTGAAACAAGACTCACAGGTATAGTAAACAAAACCATAACTACAGACGTGAGAAGAGGAGAAACTAAAACTATAATAGATGAAAGACTAATCGCACCAGAAATAGACCAAAACATCGCCTACCAAATAAACGCTACAACCCTATACAGAGTTTCAGGAGTCCTTAACAGACTAGAAGACACCCACACAATAAACGTGATAGGAGATGACACCCCGATAGTTATCTCAACAAGGCCAAGTAACAGAATAGTAGCACCAGGAGATAGAATTCAAATGATAGTGACTATTAGAAACGTAGCAGACTCCTCGCTAGAAGCTATGCAAGTTGAAGACTCATTCAACCAAGACGTGCAAAGAGTTGCAGGCAGAACTCAAAACACTATAAGCTTGCAAGGAAAACAGCAAAGCCAAGCATACACCTACGAAATAGAAATTCCAAGAACAGCAAACCAAGACTTAATAATCACAACAGTTGCAGTAACCCAAAACTATCAAGCAATCCATAATACAACAATAGAAGTTAGCGGAGCTGAGCAAGAAACGCAAACAGGAGGAGCAACTGAACCTGGAAGTTCAACCACGCAACCTCCAAGTCAACAAGTAGATGGAGAAATAGAAACAGTAAGGCAAAGACAAGAAGAATCTGGGTTCATGCAAACATACAGAAAATTCACAGAATTCTTAAGAGGATTATTCAGATGACATACACATTAAAAGACGTGGTGGAAGCACAACTGTTTGCAATACAAGTACACCAAGGACAATACAGGAAGATAAACAAGAAACCCTACATAATCCACATACTTAGAATACTTGAACATTTACACAGAGATTTTCAAGGAAAAGAATTAAACAAACTAAAAATCATAGCTGCGCTTCACGATTCCATAGAAGATAGCTGGGTTAGCAAACAAGACATAGAAAAAGAGTTTGGAAAAGAAATCGCAATTGAAGTATACAACTTGTCTAAAAACAAAGAGTTAAAACAACCACTTCAAGAACAAGAATACAGAGAAAGACTAAAAAACGCTTCAGACGAAGCTAAAATCGTGAAGCTATTAGACATATATGATAATTGTCACGATATAAAAAACGTAAAAGAGCACAAAGAAAGATGGCTTAAAACCATACAAAGAATGGAAGACAACCTAGAAGTCTTAGAAGTAAAAAACCTAGATTACAAGAAAAGATTTAATGAAACAAAACAAGAATTGAAAGAATTCATAAAACTTTTAAAAAAAAGTGTTTAAACCTTGTTTGGATCTAAAGTTACACGAATAAAATTCTTAGAATAATAATTAACAGCAGTGCTTAAAATCAAACTGTAAATCATAACCACTACAACCAAGTTGTTCACAACACTTAAAGCAGCAATCTCCATAACACTTAAACTAAAAACTAAAACGGCAGTGCCCAAACCTTTAGGCATACTCAAAGTCATAAACAACTGCTCTTTAACATTGAAATCTTTCAAGCTAAGCTTAATAGCTAAGTGCCTTGAAATAAGTAAAAGACCAAAAATTAAGATACTTTTCAAAAAGTAAACAAAGCTAAGCTCAATTTGAATTATAAAGCCCAAAAGCAAGAATACAAGGATTTCTAAACTGTTGCTAAGCATACTACTAAACCCAGCCAAAAGCTCTTTATGAGTGATGTATACGCTACCAAACACGAAACCTAAAACAGCCACGCTTAAAACCCCGCTACCTCCAAGATTTTCAGCTAAAATATAAGCAATTAAAGCACTGCAAATAATAGCCAAAGGACTAATCTGCTCACTATAAAAATGCTTCATAGCCTTAAAAAACACGATGCCTGTAGAAACACCAGCACCAATACCTATGATGATCTGGTTAAAAAAAGCAATAGCATAAAACTCAAACAACTCAAACGTAGTGCCAACATAACCAATAAGGTCAAGGAAAAGGAACGGAAGCAAAATAGTAATTGGAGTGTTAAGCACAGCTTCAACTTTTAAAAACTCAACAACTCTATTAGATTTACTCTTAAACATAGAAAACAGTGTTGCAGGGTCGGTAGCACCCATGATGATGGCAAATATCACACCGTATAAAAGATAAGATAAGTTAAACTCCTCAAAAAAGAAAACAGCGACGAAAGGACTTAAAAGCAAGATGTTAAACAAAATAAACCAACCAATAACCTTTAAACTTTGAAAACCCGTCTCGTTCAAACTCTTAGACGTGAACTTACTACTACCATCAAAAATGATGATGACAAGACTAATAATTGCAATAGTTACAAGGGCATCACCACTAAAAGCTATGATGCCAGCTCGCTGAACTAAATTTCCAACCACTAACCCTGTGAGGATTAAAAGCAAAACGTTACTAATCTTAATCTTGTTACTAAACCAAGTGATAAGTAAACCAAGTAAAACAAGCAAAGTAAACACAGTAAGTATAGTCAATGCATCCATAACACAATATTTAACCTAGATAAGTTATAAACTTTACGGAAAAACAAAGAACTTAACCTGTATTTTAAAAAACGTAAAAGTAAAGGGTAAGATTCGTATGTAATACTAATTTTACAATGGAAATGGTTTACATACATATAAAGAAAATTGGAGCGAAGAACTACTATTATCTTAGAGCTTCAACTAAAGACAAAAAAATATTGCGTTGGTTATTGGAATAACTTCTTATAACTTACTTTGTTTTTTAAAAAATCAATCGTCTTTTCTGCATATTTTTTATCAAATATTTTACCATAATACATAATTCCATTTCTAAAATACCTTAACTGATCACAAAACTGTACGTCTTTTTCATTGAAACCAAGAACTCTAAGATATGAAACTTCTGCTTCATGGGCCCCTCTGCCTGAAGAATTATACCCTGATAAAATCATTTTTGAACGGATATTTTTCATAATAATATCATAAGCTATTGTGATTATTGTGTTAGCATTTTCGTTAGTTAGACCTACTGAATTAATAATAGATATTAGCACTTTTTCAGTCTGTAATGATTCTTTTTTCAAACTCTCAGCTCGCGATTTATCAACGGATTGAATTCTAACTACATCTGTTTTTAAATATTCCTCAAATTTTTTCACAGGTCTCAAAGCTCCACTCCTCCAACTAATACGATTCCGTTAAACAAATTTTCTTTTAATTCTTTTTCAATTTGTTTAAAGGATTTAAAATTAATAATATTTATTTGTCTTTCTAGTCTTTTTTCGAAAAATTCAAGATTTAAATTCTTATATTTAGCTCCAATAACGGCGATATCGATGTCAGAATATACTGTATCTTCTCCTCTACAAAAGCTACCGAAAAGAATTATGGTGGTGCCAGGATAAGCTTCTTCTAAAAACTCTATCAATTTAAAGTCGTATATCTGCTTAAGGTTTTCCAATTGTTTAAATCTTAATACTTCCTGTTTTCTATTTAAAAAAACCAAATTTAAGTTGAAAACTTTGTTTTTTTCCAATATTACATACTCTTCTTTTTCTAAGCTAATAAGTGCCTTTGCAATTCCTGAAGGAGTAACATTTAGTTCTCTAGAAATCTCTCTTTGATTCAATTTTTTACCTGCTTTTATGCAAAGCAATCTAAATATTTGACTCTGAAGCGGTGTAAACTTAAGTGTTGACGTATCCATTTTAGTGAACAGGTGTCAACTATAGTTTATAAGTTTTTCTAATAATGCAAATTACTAGTGTATATAGGAAAAATATATAATACAAACACCACTTAAAAAAATAAGGATGGACCTAGAAAAACTAAAAGAAAAATTAAAACCTGAAAAACAAGATCTAACTATAATTAAACAGCTCCAAGAAACACTAGACAAACAAAAAATCAAAGCAAAAGTCATGCTCGGAGGTAGTCTAGCACAAAAAACCAACTTAAAAGGTGATAGTGATATAGACCTATTCGTAAAATTCAAAGAAGATAAAAACACTTCAGACAAACTAGAAAAAGCAATAAAACAACTAAAATATCCGTATGAAAGAATAAAAGGAAGCAGAGATTACTTCCAAATACAAAAACAAACAACAATAGAAGCAGTACCTGTTCTAGAAATAGAAAACCACAAACAAGCAAAAACAATAGTAGATGTAAGCCCCTTGCACGTAGCATACTTCAACAAACACGCAAACGATCATTTAAGAGGAGAAGTTAGACTAGTAAAACAATTCTGCAAAGCAAACAACGTGTACGGAGCAGAAAGCCACATAAAAGGATTAAGCGGACACACAATAAACCTTTTAATGCTAAAATACAAAACCTTCAACAACTTCATAACACAAGTCACAAAGTGGAAACCAAAAGTAGTAATAGATTTAGAAAAACACCACAAACACCCAGAACTAGTGCTCAACCAATCAAAAATAGAAAGCCCACTTATAATCGTAGACCCGGTGCAACCAAACAGAAACGCAGCGGCAGCGCTATCACAAGAAAAATTCGATGAGTTAATACAAACAGCAAAAAAATATAAGAAAAACCCAAGCGAAAAATTCTTTGAAAAACAACCAATACCAAAAGCTCACATAACAATCAAATTAGAACTAAAAGAAGGAAAAAAAGACATACAAGGCTCAAAAATAGTAAAAATCAAAGAATACATAGATGAAAACCTAAAAAAAGAAGAATTCAAACCAAACTCAAAACTCTACTTCAACGATAAAACAGCAACAATAACAATAAACCCATTGCCAAAAAAACACGAACCTGAAAGAATAATACAAGGCCCATTCATGGAAATGATGCAACACACAACAAAATTTAAAGAAAAATATAAAAAGACTTATGTAAAAAATAACAGGTTAAACGCTAAAATCAAAAGAAAATACTTAAAACCAGAAGAACTCGTAGAAGAGTTATTAAAAAAAAAGTATGTGAAAGAAAAAGCAAAAAAAATACTAATGGAGTGAATAACAATGTTTTGCCCTAAATGCGGATCAATACTAAAACCAATAAAAGAAAAAAACAAGACAGTTATGGGATGTAGCTGTGGCTTCACAGATAAAAAAGTGAAAGGACAAATAAAAGAAGAAGTAAAGAAAGAAACAACACAAGTCCAAGTCGCAGACAAAGAAGCAGAACACCTACCATTAACAGAAGCTGAATGCCCGAAATGTGGACATTTAAGAGCTTATTATTGGCTAGTACAAACCAGAGCTGGAGACGAGCCAGAAACAAAATTCTTAAAATGCGAAAAATGCAAACACCAGTGGAGAGATTACTCATAAACAAATTAGAAAACAACGAAAAAATATTTGTGAAAGTTTCAACTAAAAAGCAAGAAAACCAGCTAGTAAAACATGAAAACAACGTGTTCTTTGTAAATATAACAAAACCAGCAATTAAAGGAAAAGCAAACCAAGAGCTCATAAAATTCTTAACCAAATTAGTTAAAACAAAACTAGAAATAACATCGGGAGCCACATCCAACACTAAAACGATACAAAACAAATATAAACAAAATAACATTACTACTAACTAATGGTTAAATATCAAGGTGTGCTTGTTCAATTCATGGGCTTGCCAAACTCAGGAAAAACCTCAAGGTCAAAAACACTAGAGAGAAGTATAAGACAAGTAGAAGTAGAAAACGTAGGGAGCCTTGGCGCTTTAAGTATGACAGATGTCATAGAAAAACCTGCTGTTTACTATGAATTTGACATAAAACACAATAAACAAATCTCAGAGTTCTACACAAATAAAGAAAAACTAAAAGAACATGAAAACAAAATGCTAGACGAACTAGAATACTTCGACTCTTTATTTAAAAAAGATATAAATCCACGATTAAAACAAGGTATCATCGTAATTGGTTATAACCCATTACAACACAACCTGATACACAGATTTAAAACAGCAACAAACCAGCCAGCGCTATTTGAAAAATATAAAAAGCAAGTAGACAAAATTCTAAAAAATACTAACTACGTAACCATATACTTAGATGTTACAAATAAGCAAATACAAGAAAGACAAGGAGATAAATACTTTAAGCAATTATTTGAAAAAAATTATAAGAT
>SKHC01000032.1 GCA_007117145.1 Candidatus Woesearchaeota archaeon | reverse complement strand
ATCTTTGTTGATACTAGTTTTTTAAGAGCATCTTCTAGGGCTTTTACCATGTTTATCTTATTTTTTGTTTGTCCTCTGGTTTTACTCCAGATATCTTCGATGCCTGCCAGTTTCAAGATTTTTTGGCATTCTTTTTCTGCAACCAAACCTTTACCTTTTGGGGCTGGCATAAGTCTTATTTCAACACTTCCACATACTCCTTTTACAGAGAAGGGGATGCTACTAGCTTCTCTACTGTTAGATTCCCAGCTTCCTTGACCTCTGCTTATTTTGAATATGTTTAGCTTAGCACTCTTTATGGCTTTTTCTCTTGCAGGTACTGTTTCTTTGCTTTTTCCAAGTCCTATTCCTATGTATCCGTCTTTGTTTCCAACTACAGCCATAGTTGTGAATTTTGGCTTGTTTCCTTCCCTGGTTTTCTTTTGTGTTTGTCTAAACACTCTTCTTTGACCGCCTCCGAATTTTCCTTTGGCTTGTCCTACAAGTAATAATTCTGAATCTAGTGATAAAAGACTGTCTGTAATCTCTGGCTCTAGTATTGTTAGTCCGTTGTCTAGTATTTGATCTATGTTAGTTATTTCACCGTTTGCAACCTTCCTTCCAATATCTGTTTTAGGTGTCCAATCAGAGGGTATTTGTATGACAGGTGCTTCTTCTTCTTTTATTGGTTCAATAACTAAGCTGTCTTCTTGTTCGATCGTTTTCGTTTTTTGATCTTCAAGTTTCTTCTTAGTTTTATTTACAGTTTTTGACATTTTTTATCACTTCTAAATCTTGGCTTTTATTTTTTCAAAGTCTTTTTCGACTTTTTCGTTTATGTGTTTTCCTGACATCCTCTCTTCAGTTGGGTAAATATTATCTCCTACAGGTATTTTAAGTCCTGCATCTACGAGTCCTTTAAGGGCTGAGTATATTTTTCCACCTTTTTTTGGTGTTCTAAGACCTATGTCTAACACCGCTGTTTTGACTTTTTTTTCGATTATTTGTTTTCCAGCGAAAAGTCCTGCTAAGTAGCATGCTGGTAAGTTGTTTGGTTGGTGGTTCCAACCTTGTTTTTTTAATTGACTGCTTTTGAACGTGTATAAGACTTTGTCTCCTTCTTCAGCGTATCTCACTAGTTGTATGATTATTTGAGTGTTGGTTTTCCTGATGACTAACCTGTCTTTTCGTCCTTTTAAGAGTTCTAGTCTTTTTCGGTAGTCTGTTTTACCTTCTCTTTTCCTTCTGTGTTGCACAGTGTATTTCGTTTTCATTTTTTAATACCAACAAATAATTCGTTGTCTTGACAGTAAATCTTTATGTGTCTTCTGCTTCTAAAGAAGCCTCCTTTGCTTTTCTGATATAAGTCTCTGTAAGTTTCTTTTCCGATTAGTTGTTTATCTTTTAAGTCTTTTATGAAGTCTCTTTGTTTTCTTACTTTATTCATCCATACTTCTTTTCTTGGTAATCTAGCTGTTTTCTTTCCTTCTCTGCTTCCAGCTCCTTTTCTTAGATCCTTTCTTTTTTGAGCTTTCACTTTTCTAGCTTTTGCTCTTGCAGGTCCAACTACTGGTTTTTTTGTTATTGCTTCTTCTGAAACTAGTATTCTGATGTCTGCTTTGGTTATCGCCTCTTTTATGTCTGCTAGTCTTTCAGCAGCAAACACTACTTTGTTCGGGCTTGTTTTCATTATTTGTGCAGCTATTCTTTTTTGAGTTTTCATTTTCACTTACTCTTTCTTAGGACTTTGTCTTTGTCTTTATTCTTATTTTCTTCTTTAGGCTCTTCTTTTGTTTCTGTTTTTTCTTCTTTTGGTTCTTCTTTCTTTTCAACCTTTTTTTCTTCTGTTTTCTTTTTTGATTTCTCTTTTTCTTGTTTTGCTTTCTTTGCTTGTTTCTTTTCTTCCTGTTTCTTAGTTACCGCGTCTGTGTATTTGTCTGGGTTGAAGTTTGCGAATTCGAAGCCTAATTTTTTTGCTTCTTTGATTATTTCTAATTTGTTTTTTGTTGATTGCTTTGTGATTATTATTATTTGTTTCTTCGGATCCATCGTTTTTAAGTCTTCGATGTTGTTTACATAGACAATTTCTTTTCCGTTCAACGTGTTTTTCTCAAGGTTTTTTGTTCCGTAGCCAGGTCTCACTTTTAATTTGTAGCTTTTTCGAGATAGCCTCATCTTGTTTTGGAGGCCCTTTGGTTTTCTCCAGCCTTTGTTTAACCTTTTCTTTTTATGTTGATCTTGTCTTGTGAATTTCATTTTCATACCGCTTTCCCGTCTTTTTCTGTTATGTATATGCCGTCTTGGAATATTCTTTTATCAAATCCAGGTCTTTTCATCATTGTTTCTATGCTCGCACTTGTTTGACCTGCGAGTTCTTTGTCTGTGCTTGTTACTTCGATTATCTCACCAGATATTTTGACTTCGACGCCTTGCTTTAGCTTAAGCCTTCTTGGTACGCTTTCTCCGATGAAGTTTTTAACTTCGAATACGTCTCCTTTCAATGATACAGTCATTGGGAAGTGCCCACTGCATATTTTTAGTTTGTACGTGTATCCATCATTTACTCCTTTAATCATGTTTCTTATGTGCGCTGATAAAGTGTTCATATTCTTTTTTCTTGTTTTCTTTGGTTTTTTGAATTTGATTTCCACGTTTTCAGCGGTGATGTTTACGATTGTGCTTTTATCAGTTATTCTTCTAGTTAATTCTCCTTTAGGTCCTGTTACTTTTATCAGGAATCCTTCCTTTTCTACTTGGACTCCTTCAGGGATTTCAATTGTTGTTTCTACTGGTTTTTTTGGTTCCATTTTCTTAGTATGCGTAGCTTATCAGTGTTCCGCCCAAGTTTTGTTTCTTTGCTTCTTGGTGCGTCATTAAGCCTTTATTCGTACTGATTATTATTACTCCAAAGTCAAGCGCTGGAAGGTATCTTTTTTCGAATTTCTTGTAATCATCCACAGATATTCTGTGTCTTGGTTTGATTACTCCGCACTTGTTTAGTGTTCCAAGTAAGTTTACAGTTAGTTTTTTTCCGTTTGTTTCTTTCACTTCTTCAAATCCACCGATTAGTCCTTGTTTGTTCATTATTTCAAGCACTCCTCTTATCAGTTTTGAGTTGTTTTGTGTGATTACTTCTTTTTTTCCTAGCTTCTCGTAGTTGTCTATGTGTGATAATACGTTTGCTAGTGAATCGTTAAGTGACATTTTTTTTCCTCCTCATGAGTATTTTTTGAATCCTAATTGTTTTGCGTTGTCTCTAAAGCAGTGTCTGCATATGCTAAGTCCGTATTTTGATATGTGTCCTCCTGTTCTTCCACAAAAACTGCATTTCTTTGTGTTTTCTCCGAATTTTCTTGGTTTAGGAGTGTTGTGTTTTTCGTATTTGGAAACTTTTCCTGGTTTGTTTCCGATTTGTTTTAGGACTTTTGCGTGATCTGAAGTTGTCATTGTTCTTCACCTATCTTTACGTTGTAGTTTTTCTTCATGAAATCTATTGCTTCTTGTTTTGATATCCTGTGATCTTTTGATATTTTCCCAGGTCTTATCCTCTTATTTTTTACTCTGAATCCTGGTCTTGATAGTGTTATACTTGTTTGCAGTCCCATCATTCCTATGTCTACGTCGTACTTGGCATCTTTTATGTCTACGTATTCTAGTATTCCAAAGCTGATGTTTCCGTTATCGTCGAAGTGTGATAAGTTAAGCACGTTGTCTTTTGAGTATACTACTCTTTCAACCATTTTCTTTGCTTCTTCTCCTCTGAGAGTTAATTTTGTACCTATAGGTAGTCCTGGTCTAAGCCCCCATCCTTGTATTCTTTTCTGCGTGATGGTTTTAACTGGCTCTATCCCCGTCAGGTTTTTTAGAAGTTTTACTCCTTTTTCTAAGACTTTCTGGTCTTTCCCTGCTCCCACGTTTAAGGTTATCTTCTCTATCCTGATTTCTTTCATCTTGTTCATTTTCAAAGTTCAATCATTGGTTTATCTTTCCCTGTTACGATTACGTATTCTTTTAGGGTTTCGAATTCTTCTTTTTTTGTTTTAATCTTGACTATGTCTTCTTTTATCTCTAAGATTTGTCCTTGTTTTCCTGCGTGTTTTCCTGTGTAAATTATTGCTACTGCCCCTTTTTCTCTTGGGAAGTGGCCTTGTATTTTCTGGTCAGGAACACTTATTAGCAGGCTGTCTCCTACTTTGTATTTCTTTGCGTCTTTTGCTGTGACTAAAAGATTTATTCCTCTTAAAGTGTTTAGTTGCACTTTGTCTTTTCCAAGCAAAGTCTTGTTTTTGATTCTGATTATCGTGTTTGTGTTTTTGGTTTCGTTAGCTGTAAGTTTTCCTTTTTCACTTATGCTGACCAAGTAGTTTTGTTTCAGGCTTGGTATGCTTACGATGTCTAAAAAGCCTACTTGGTGTTTTTCATCTTTTTTTCTGTTTCCGTTTACTTGTACTTCTTGTTTTGTTAGTAAGTATTTTGAGTCTTTTGTTGTGTGTGTTACTTGCGCCATTTCTTTTAGGAAAGTGTTTAGTGATACTGCTAAGTCTAAGTTGTGAGCTCCTGGGTTTGGCCTTGTTATGAATTTATAGGCTTTTCTTAGTATCTTCCAAGTTCTCGGAGCCTTTATTCTTTTCAAGTGATTATTTGTCATTTTCTTTCCTCGTTTCTTTTAGTGATTTTAATTTGTCTTTTCTTCTTTTGTCTGATGTGTCCAAGTCTACTATTTGTAGGTTGCTTGGTTTAAATGGGATTCTTGATTTGTTTCCTTCTCCTCTTGTGTTTTCGATTCCGTCTAAGTATATTATTCCTTTTTTCACATCGACATCTGAGATTTTACTCTCAACTCCTTTATGTGATCCTCTGAGGACTTTTACTCTGTCTGATTTTCTTGGAATCACGTTTCTAGTTCCAAACTCAACTCTCAAGTCTTTTGTGAGGTTTACTGATAGGAATTTTCGTTTTATGTGTATTGGTGCGTTATACCTATACTTTCTTTGCCTTCTTGGCTGTGTACTTTCTTTCCATGTTTTTGTAAATCTTGATTTCATTTTTCTACACTATTATGCTAGCTACTTTGCTAATCCCTGGCCATCTTTCACATGCTTCTTTTGCGATTGGACCTTTGAATATTGTTCCTTTCGGGTTTCCTTTTTCATCTTTTACTATGACAACTGAGTTGTCTTCGAATTTGATTCTTGTTCCGTTGATTCTTTTGTATTCTTTTTTTTGTCTGACGATAACTGCCCATTGGACTGTTTTTCTCATGTCAGGTCTTCCTTTTATGATGCTGACTTTAACTAGGTCTCCAACGCCTCCTGCGGGTAGTTGTCCTTTCACTGTTTTGTGTCCTTTAACAGAGAATATTTTCACTACTTTCGCTCCACTGTTGTCACAGGTTTCAACTCTGCTTCCGACCGGTAATCCTTTTGTTATGACTGCACTTATCGATTTCATTTTTGACTCACTATTTCCGTTATTATGAAGTGTTTAGTTTTTGAGAGAGGTCTTGTTTCTTTTATTACGACTATGTCTCCTTCTTTTGCGTTTATATTTTCTGGGTTGTGTGCTTTAACCCTTGTTCTTCTTTTCTCGTATCTTTCGTATTTTGGAATATATTTTTGTCTTTCCCATTCTACAGTCACGGTTTTTGCCATTTTGTCTGCTATCACTGTTCCTGTGAATGTTCTTCCTCTCGTTGATATTTTGTTTTCCATTTTTTATCGTTTTATCTTGATTCGATCTTGCGGTTTTTTAGTTATTTTTTCTCCGTTTATTTCTTCGTTTCCTATTCGGAATTTCTTTTTGTTTTTTAGTATTGTGATTGTTTTGTTATTTTTTTTGATTTTGA
Source organism: Candidatus Woesearchaeota archaeon (assembly GCA_007117145.1). Taxonomy (GTDB): domain Archaea; phylum Nanobdellota; class Nanobdellia; order Woesearchaeales; family 21-14-0-10-32-9; genus SKIS01. Next base: position 2,905 of record SKHC01000032.1, on the reverse strand, counting down.
ATGTGTTTTTTGTTTCATCTATGATCTTTCCTGTTTTTGTTTTTCCGTTGTCTTCGTATTCCAGTGTTTCTCCGATGTATTCTTTTTGGTATTTGTTCATTCTATTTGATCTGGGCTGAATCCGAGTTTTATGAGTTCTTTTCGGATTTCTTTTGTGTGGTCTCCTTGGAGTTCGATCATTCCTCCTTTGTGTGTTCCGCCACACGCGAATTTTCCTTTCAGTTTCTTTGTGACGTCTTTAACGTCGACTTCGTTCTTGTTTATGCCTTCAATGACTGTGTATTTCTTGCCAAATTTCTTTTTTATCACTTTTATAGTGATTTTTTGGTGTTCTTTGGCGATGTTGTCCCATACACCTAGTTCTTTTGGTAATCCGGTTATTGGATCTATTTCAGGCATTTATTTTTTTTCCTCTAGCTTTTGCGCTTGTTTTGTGTTTAGCTTTGCTAATATTCTTTTGATTTGTTTTATTCTCCCAGGATTTTTTGGTGGTGTTCCTGTTGCTGCTTGTCCTTGCAACGTCATGAGTTCTAGTTTTAGTTCTGACGCTTTTTTTTCAAGGTCTTCATTGCTTAGTTTGCTTATTTCCTTTTTCTTCATTTTTTCTTATCTTGGGATTTTTTTGATTGTGATGTCTTTGTTTCGGTTTTCTTCTCAGTTTTCTTAGTTTCTTTCTTTGCTGGTTTTTTAGCAGCTGGTTTCTTTTCTGTTTTTTCAGCCTTTTTCTCAGGTTCTTTCTTAGCTGGTTTCTTTTCTGCTTTCTTCACTTTTTTTTCTTCTACTGGCTTCTCAACCTTTTTCTCAGGCTCTTTCTTAGCTGGTTTTTCTTCTTTAATCGTTTCTTTGATTATTTTTTCTTCTTTTTCCGAGACTTCAACTACGTTAACTTCTTTGACTTTTTGTTTTTCATCTTTCAGTTTCGGCTCAACTGGTTCTTTACTTCCTTTTTCAAGCTCTAGCTGTGTTTTTTCGTCTTGTACTTCTTCTATGATTGTGACTGGTTCATCTAGTAATTCTATTTTGTCTGGTAAAATCGTGGTTCCTGGCATTATTTTTACTTGGATTCCTACGACTCCTGTTTTTAGTTTAGCTATTTGTTTGGCTTCGTATACTCCTGAAATGCTTATGTCTCCGCATTTCTTTAGGTATCCTTGGTAGAACCTCCACGTTTTTGCTCTGCTACTTGGGATTTTCCCGCTGATTAGTATTTCTACTCCGAGTGCTCCACTGCTCATAACGGTTTCTAGGGTTTTATGTCCGACGCCTTTGAATCTTTGTGTTCCAAATCTCTCAAGGCTGTTTGCTATCATCTCAGCTGTTATCGCTGCGTTTCCTCTGAAGTCTTTTACTTCTTCGATTTCTATTTGTGGGTTTTCTAGTCCGAACTTGTTTTTTAAGTCGTTTGTGAGTTTGGTTATGTTTGCGCCTCCTTTTCCAACTACAAGTCCTGGTCTGCTCGCGTGTACTAGTATTTTATCTCCAAGTGGCGTTCTTTGCAGGTTTACATCTGCAAGTCCTGCTCTTGTTAGCTCTGTAAACAGGAACATCTTTACTTGGTATTCCCTTACATTTTGTGATACGAATTTTCTTTCAATCATTTTTTATCCTCTTTAGGAATTTGTTTTTCTTCTTTATTTTCTTTTACAGCTGGTTTTGTTTCTTTTACACTTGGTTTCTTATCTACTGGCTGCTCAACCTTTTTCTCAGGCTCTTTCTTAGCTGGTTTTTCTTCTGTTTTCTTTTCAGCTTTCTTTTTTGGCGCATCCATTTCTTGAACTACGATTTCTAAGTGGCATCTTTTAAACTTTCTTCTTCTTTGTCTTCCTTGTCTGAATTGTGAGCTTGCTTTGTTAGCTGATAAGTGTACTATGATTAAGTTTTCGCTAAGTCCTTTTGCTTGTGCATTAGCTTCTGCTTGTTTTACGAGTTTTAGGAATTCTTCGCTTGCTTTCTGAGGGTATCTTCCAGCTCCGATTCCTCCTGGTCTGTGTCCTACTCCGTCTGTGAATCTTTTGAATGGTATGGCTTGTTTTTTTTGGAGTACTTGTTCTAGTATCCATTTAGCCTTTGTCGTGGTTCTGCCTCTTAGGTGATTAGCTATTTCTATACTGGTTTTAGTGCTAATTCCAAGGCTTTTCCCGTAGGCCTTCGCCATGTTTTCTTTCATTTCTTGCATTGAGTAGTTCATTTTTATCTCACTGATACGCTTGCGCTACTTCGAGTTGCTCCAACTCCTGCGCTTCCGTGTGTTAATCTTTTTCTTGTAAGTACGAGTTCTCCAAGGTAGCATCCAATTGATTCTTCTTGGATTAATACTTCTTGGTATTTTTGTCCGTTGTGTATCTTGATTGTTTTTCCGATCATTTCTGGCAAGACTATCATGTCTCTTAAGTGAGTTTTCGCGGTTCCTTTCGCTTTTAGTTTTTCTAGCAAGTGTTTTTCTTCATCGCTAAAGCCTCTTTTGATTTTTCTTCTTTGCCTTGCTGGCAAAATCTTGGCTACTTCTACGTGACTCATAGCGTTTAGCTCTTCCAAGGTTTTTCCTTTATATTTGAATATTTTTTTTACCATTTTTCACTCACTTGTTTTTTCTTCCGCTTCTTCTAGGCCTAATCATTCCAACTTTTCTTCCAGGTGGCGCGTTTGCCGGTGCGGGTTTAGCATTTGATTTCCTGCTTGTTCTTTTATTTCCAAATGGATGTGCTACTGCATTCATTGCTGAACCAGAGACAATCGGGTACATTTGGTTTTTACTTCTTGCCATGTATCTTTTCTTTCCTGCTTTAAGCAGTGGCTTTTCTACTCTTCCTCCTCCTGCTGCAACTCCAATTATTGCTAGGCAGTTAGGGTGGAATTCTTTTTGTTTTTTTGAAGGTAATAGTATAGTGATTGTTTTATCTGTTTT
>SKHC01000048.1 GCA_007117145.1 Candidatus Woesearchaeota archaeon | reverse complement strand
TCAAGTAATGGTAAGTAGAATGTTCTTGTGCTTTTGTCTTTCATCACGATTTTCAGTTTGTTTTCTTGTTTTTCCAGGGTTAAAACATCTGAGTTTTTAACCCTTCTGAGAATTTGTTTTAAATTGCTAAGGTTGATTGCCAGTATTTCTTCATCTTCAACTATGTATTCAGCGAAGCTTGTTTGAGGCATTTTGAATATGACCATCGCTACATTTGCAGGATCCATGGCTATGACTTCTAAGTAGTCTTTTGTTACTTGGATTCTTGTTTCAGTCACGAGTTCTGATATTATTGCAAAGCTTTCTTTTATGAGTCTAGGTTCAGCTAATGTTAATTTCATGTATTCCCTCCACTACCAGATAATTGAAGTTTATTTATATAATTTTCCTACTTTTGTTAGAATAAGTATCCTTGGTTTTTGTGTTTTTTTAAGGGGTTTACTTGCAGAGCTGCTTTTACTATCTGTGTTTGCCTAGGGTTTAGCCCTTCAGGCATTTTAAACAACCACTCATTCACATCTATGCTTTCCTCTTGCAAGTATGTGTCTAGCAAGTCTTTTAAGTATCCTTGTTTTGGATATTTTCTGCCAAGAGTTATTGTCATATCATCAAGTTTTCCAATAAGCTCTCCTTCTTCTAACTGCAAGGCTTTTATTTTTCCCAAAGGTATTCCTCTATTGGCATTTACAAGTAAGTGTCTTATTGCGTGCTCATATGTTGTTTCTTCTATTTTTCTTGCTATTTCGTTGTTGTAGTTGATAATCGTGGCATCGTAACTTTTATCGTTTGTCTGCCAAATATAGTTTGGTACATCGTATGATTTTGCGAATATAAAGCTTGTTTGGTTTCCTTTTTCTTCAGCCTCTGCATCAGGATATATTTTGGTTACGTCATAGAATTTACCAAATTCCAAATCTAAGCTTTCCATGTAATTTTTTATTTTATCTACAGGAACTGTTAGTTTTCCTGTGACAACAGATAACATTAATAGTTTCTTTAGTATATCTTTTTCCAAGTATACGTCATCATATAACTTGCTAACTGCAGGGCTGCTATGAATTATTGCTTTAAGTGGTTCTATAAAAGTTGTCGGATAGTAAAGCTCTCCTTCAATTCTGTTATACTTTGATGAGCTTGGATGAATACTCTTTAAGAGTTCTTCATTTGTTTTTCTTTCTTTGAATTTTTTGAAGTGTTTTACTTTGCTAAATTCATGCCTGTCTCTGTAAGTATTTAGTTTTAAAAAGTAAAGTCTTTGCCCTGAGTCGTAATGGTTTTTGCTTGGTTTGTTTCTAAACACTTGTGTTAAAGGTTTGTTTACAGCTATGCTTTCTGTAACTCCAAGTTCTATCATTTCACTCAAAACATTCCATGTTCCGCTTCCATCTTCTAAAGTGTATCTTACTATTTTTTCTATTCCTTCACGTTTTTTTTCTCTAACCAAGCGCTCCATTTCGCCATAGTCAATGCTTTTTTTGAATTTGCCTATCGTTCCAAGTTTTTTGTCTTTAGTCAAATGTAATCTGTTTTCAACATATTTTAAAGCGTCAAGTATTCTTTCGTTTTTATTTACTTGCCAGATATCTCCTAATTTTTTTAAGTGGGGTTCATCATATTTATCTATGTTAAAACCCATTACGAACTCGTATTTGTTTGCATCTTCAAACAGTCTTTCCGCTAAAGCTTTTTCATTGTCTAAGTAAATAAGCTCGGCAGAGTCAAATTCTTGTATTGAGTTTAAATGCGCTCTTATTTTTTTGTTGTGTACTTTAGATGTCATGTACAATTTGTTTTCCGTTTCTGATTTTAAAACAGCCATGAATATGTTTCCGCTTAAAGGAACGTTTTTAGTATAATCAGTTACTTCTAAGTCTACAACAGCAGTATTTTTTTTGTAGAAAGTAGTCGCTTTTTTTACTATGTCTTCTAAGTCTTCTTTAAACACTAAGAGGTCTTTGTGTTCTTGTTTTTCAAGCTCTACTCCTGGTAAGTACTGCGAGTATATTGGGTGAAACATTAACAGTTGTTTTTTAGGACTGTTTAAATCTAGGGGGTCATGACTGATTTCTCTGGCGTTCATTTCTTTTAGTAAGAAGTTTTTGAATTTTTTCTGAATTACAGGGTGACTTATAGTTCTAACTCTGACCCTGTAATCGTCATCTTCACCAAAAACGTTTAATCCGTCGATGTAGCCAGGTATTTGTTTTTTTATTGCTTTTTTTTTCTGCTCGGCTTCTTCCTTTGTCAGCATTTCTGATTCGTATTCTACTATCAAAAACTTGTTTGGAGGTAACTCTCTTAATGCTCTTTTGTTTGTTTTTAGCTTTAGATTCGTCGGTAATCTTTCAATTTCGCTAACGCCAGTTATCTGGCTTACTTTTTTTTCTAGAGAGTTAAGTGTTTGGGAATCATTGATGTTTATTGTTCTTGGGTGAAATCTGTGCTCGTGGTTTGTTATGAAGATTTGTTTGTTTTTTTTTAAATGTAATTCTAAATCTTTTTTGAATTTTCTAGGTCCTTTGGCCCAGATTACGTAGCTGTCTTTTTTGAACCCGTACGGTTTTACTTCGAATTGTCTTTCAGGATACTTTTGTGAAAGCAAACTCATAACTTTTTCAGGAGGATACTTGTCTTTCACCAGCTCTATTGTGGGTATTATGTGTTCTTTTTTGCCAAATTCTCTTTGAACTGTGTAGGTTTCATCGTCAAAATAAGCTACTTCAACTTCATCACCTGAGCCCTTTGGTTTGATATCAAGTATTCTAAACATAAATTAACGTAATCAAACCAAACTTTAAAATGTTGCTATTTTAAAGTAGTGTTAGATAGTTTTAAATAAATTTAAACAGAAAAATAGTTATGAACAACAAAAAATTAGTTTATGATGGCATTCTTTTCAAGGTTTATCAGTGGGAGCAAGAAATGTTTGATGGGACCAAAGAAACTTTTGAGCGAGCTGTTAGAAGACCAAGTGTTCAACTTTTAGTCGTGAAAGATAGCAAATTACTAATATATGAAGAAGAACAGCCAAGTAAAGGTAAATTTTTAAGTCTTCCTGGAGGAATGGTTGAGTGGGAAGAAAGCTTTGAAGATGCAGGTAAACGAGAATTATTAGAGGAAACAGGTCTTACTGGTAAGTTTAAGTTTTTTATGGAGCAAGATTTTGCGAAAACACTGGAGTGGAAAACGAAATACTATGTCGTTTCAAACATCAAAAAAATTCAAGATCCAAAGCCAGATAACGGTGAAAAAATATCTCCAAAGTTCGTTTCATTAGATGAATTCTTTGAGTTATCTCAAAGAAGTGATTTTAGAAATAAGTTTTTTGCCAATTTTTTGAAACTTAAAAAGTTAGAAAACGGGTTAGAACAATTTAAAGTGGATGTGTTGGGATCGAAATAATTCTTTTTTCGTTTTGTTTTACTATTTTGTTTACGTAATTGCTTGTCCAGCCTTGTTTTTCCATGTTATCTAATAGTTCTTCTAATCGTTGCGGATTAATTATTTGCTCATCCACTGAGGGATTACTTAAATCATTAGGATCTATTCTGGTTAGAGATTCTACTAATCTGTTTTCAGAAGATGCGTGTAAATCGTAGACTCGACGAGTAATTTTCTTGTATTTTTCACTTTTTAATCTGATGAATTCAGCTAAGTTCTTTCTATCCATTAAAGGCATATCGAGTTCGATTTTTTCAGGGTAGTTTCGATGTGTTGGTTGGCTGTGAAGCAGTATATTTTCTCCGTATTTGTATGCTTTTTCCTGTGCATTTGTCAATGCACTTCTTAGCCTAGATTTGACATCCAAAACCTCATCTATTTTGTACATGTCCTACTTAGAAGTCTAAACAGCTTTTTAAATTTATTCAGGAACTATTGATCATATAAAAAAATATTTAAACTATAACTATTTCTATAATTAAATTATGGTAACAACTATACAAATTTCAGATAAAACAAAAAAAAGATTAAATGAAATAAAAAAAGAAAAGAAGAAAACATACGACCAGATAGTGTATTCTCTGTTAAGACACGAAGAAAATTTGAAACTAAAAGAACAAGTGGCCAATTATTATTCTATTTATGCAGATGATGACTTGGAAGAAGTTAATGAATGGATTTATACGGAGACAAATCTATGAAACAAGGAGAAATTTACTTAGTAGGTCTAGATCCAACTATTGGAAGTGAACAAAGTAAAACCAGACCTTGCATAATAATCTCAACTAACCTCATCAACGAATTTTCTAACACAGTCACTATAGCTCCTCTAACATCTAAAAAGAGGAAAAAACCATTTCCATTTCACATTCCTTTTAAAAATACAATAATAAAAATAGAACATATGAGAACTGTTGATAAATCAAGACTTATAAAAAAAATGAGCTTTATAGACTCGAGAACTAATTTTGAAATAAAAAAGGCATTAATAAAATACTTTGATTTATGAAACAGGAACTAAGTTTATCTTTACAACTTCGCTTTTAGTGAAAAGTCTCATCGTAGGTCCTGCAGTTCCGCATCCACTACTAACATTCAAGTACTTATCTTTTAATTTGTGCAAACCGTATACGTATTTGTGTTTTAATCTGACAAGAAAGTATAAAGGAAATATTTGACCTTTATGCGTGTGTCCTGAGAGCATCAAGTTTGCTTTGCTTTCAACAAAGCTTTTTATCGCAGTCGGCGTGTGAAGTAATACTACTGAAGGCGTTTTACCATCGAGTTTTTGTCCAAGTTCATCAAATGCTTTAATTCTTTTCACAGTTTCCTTATTTGGATTATCAAGTCCAAGTATTTGTAAATCTTTTGTTCTTACAATTTCATTTCTAACTACTACTAAGTATTTTTTTACTTTGCTTATTACTTTTTCAACACCTACATAGTTATCATGGTTTCCAGTTACAAAGTATGGTTTTTGTTTTAGTTTATTAAATGGTTTTAGCATTTCATCATTTACTTCACCTGAACCATCAAACAAATCTCCAACTATGAATGTGTAGTCTGGTTTTATTTCTTTTATGAGCTTTACAATTCTCTCAACAAACATTTTTCTATGTATTGTTCCAAGGTGCATATCTGTTATTTGAAGAAGTGTCAATTTCTTCTTAGTTTTCACTGGAACGTTTATTTCTGTTACGAATATTTTTTCTGCACTTATAATCGCAAATAATACAAGTATTATTGATAAACTAAGCGCTAATATTCCTTTTTGTATTATTTGAAGTGGTAAAGCCATTGAAATGAGTTCGACGAAGGCTACCACAGACCATATTATCACAGTTGAGCCTGCCAAAGTCCAAACAAAACCGTAAAGAATCGATGTGAATCTATTGACCACCAGTTTATCTAATATCAGTGCTACTGGAAACATGAATGCCAGTAAAGTCAAAACATATAAATTGATTCCAAAGTATAGCTGAATTCTATTTGCAATAAAAAGCAGTGCAGAAAATAACGTTATGGTTATAATAGTTAAAAACAAAGTAAAGTATATTTTGTAGCTCATTTTATGTATAATCTTGAGAAATTCTTCAGTATGTTTACTTTATCGTCTTTGTAGCCTATTTCTTTAGCTAATTCTTTTTGAGCTTCAAGCATAGGTATCTCTCCGTGTGTTGGAATTATGTGTTTCGGGTTTATTATTTTTATGAATTCTCTGTGATCTTCCCTGCAAGCATGTCCTGACACGTGTAAATCTGTGAATATCCTAACTTTTTTGTTTTTTAAATGCCCTTCAAGTACTGCTCTGTTTTTGAAGTTCTCTTCGTGAGGGATTATCTTACAACAAAACAAAACTAAGTCTTCATATCCAAACGGAAAGTAATTACTTGTTGCGAGTCTGCTAAGAATAGCTTTTGGCTCTCCTTGATGACCTGTTACTATGAATATTTTATCTGTTGTTTTCTTAAGTGATTTGAAGTATTTTTCTATTTGTCCTCCAAATCTTACGAATTCCGCTTTTTCTTCAAAGTCAATTATTCCCGCAGCCTTGGCAGCATCTAAGTATTTTGATATGCTTCTGCCTACAAACACAGGTTTTCTTTTCAGTGTCTCTGCGATTTCAACAATTGTTTTTAGCCTTACTATGTGACTTGAAAACGTTGTTACAACTATGTTTTTGTCTTTGCTTGTTATTCCAAGAAGCACATCTCTTATCATCTCTCTTGCTATGCTTTCACTTGGCGTTTTCCTAGGGTCTAATGCGTACAGAGAATCTAAGATTAATACTTTTACGTTTTTTAACTCTTCCATTGCTTTATAGTTTGGTTTTGGACCAAGCAGTGGTGCATTATCTAATTTGAAATCGTTAGCGTAAACAACTGCTCCCTCAGGTGTGTGAACCACGATGATCACTGTTTGGGGTGTGCTGTGTGTTACGTGGATGAATTGTATATCTATATTTTCTGAAACATTGAATCTGTCGTTTTCTTTGTGTTTTACAAGTTTTGAATCTACTTTTTTCTTTTTATCTTTAAGCAGTGCTTTGAGAACTTCAATAGTGAATTCTGTTCCGTGTATTGGCATCTTTAATTTGCTTGCATAAAAAGGAACTGCTCCTACGTGATCTAAGTGTGCGTGACTTATACATAGTGCTTTTACTTGTTTTACTTCTTCTTTTATTGAAAGTAAATCTGGCACTGCTTGCTCTCTAACTAACGTGCTTAAAGGCACTTCAAATGGTACGTCTTCATCTTGCGTTAATCTTACATAGTTTTCCATGTGTAATCCTAAGTCTAGCATCACTGATTCTTTCTTGTATTTTACTATGACACAGTTTCTTCCTATCTCACTGTATCCTCCTACTGGTATTATTTCTATCATTTTAAGTTGTAGAATCAACGACTTTATATATATTATTTGTGTTTCTGTAATTTATGGAGATCAGTTCAATTAAAGCTAAGGAATTGCTTGGAAAAGAAGATGTTGTGTTCTTAGATGTTAGAACTTTAGAGGAGAGAGAGCAAGAATCTATTACTCCTTCTGTTCATATTGATGTTTTTGATGCAAAGCTTGAAGATAAACTTGAAGAGCTTGATAAAAATAAGAGATACATTGTTTATTGTAGAAGCGGAAATAGAAGCAGTCAAGTCACTCATTTTCTTAGAAGTAAAGGATATTTAGCATTTAATCTTAGTGGTGGAATGCTTGATTGGGATTAAGTACTGCAAGTAATTTAATTAAAATAATTCTAGTTTTTCATTCTTAATTATTTAAGTGTCTACAACTAGCTGGAAATGTAGTCACCCACTATTTATTTGTAAAGAAAAACGTGCAGGGGAAGGGATTCGAACCCCCGAACCCACTAAGGGACTGGATGTCACAAACACGAATTTAATCAACGCTTAAAAAAAGCTCATCACTCAAATCTTAATTACTTGAGTCCAGCGCGTTTGGCCACTTCGCTACCCCTGCATCTAGTTATTGAGAAAAGAATATTTAATTAAAAATGTATTGTTTTAATTGCTTAAGCTTTTGAGTTTTCTCTCTATGCTTTCAAGTGTCGCATCTAGTTTACTCAAATCTTGTTTCATCTGGTCTGTTTTAGGTTTCACAGCAGGTTTTGCAGATTCATAAGAAACACTTTCCCTGTCAAAGGTTACAGCTACTTTAGGAGCTTCTTTTGCAATTTCTTTTTTTAGCTTTGTGTCTGTAAGTAATTCGTATAACTGATCAGTAACCATCTTGACGTTGTTCATATCAGTTTGTATTTCGTGTATTAATAGTTCTTTTTCGTGTTTTATCTCTTCTATATAATCGTTTTTTCTAAGTAGAATTATAACGTCTCTTGCACTTTCTAGTAAAAGTGTTTTCAGTTTGTCCGTTTCGTCTATTCTTACAAAGTATCCCATTTTTATTCTGATGTTTGGAGTATTCTTTCGATTTCTTTTAGTTTTTCATCGATGTCTTCCGTGTCATTTCCCCAGTTGTTTATGTATTCTGCTTCTTTGTCTTTTAATTCTTTCAATCTTTCAATTTTTGATTTCGTGTCAAGTAGTTTTTGTCTAATTTCTTCCAAGACTTTTTTTATGTCATTGTGGTTTTCGATTTTTATAAATAATGGTTTTGTCATTTAATCACCCAAATAATTTCTCGTCAATGTAAAGTAAGCTGTGTTGCATGTCATCATAGTTTTTTGCCATGTCTTCGTATATTTTCATTTCTGTTTCGTTTGTTGAATCTGCGTTTTTCATTATAGTTATTTCATCTTTCACATCTTCAGTTATTTGTTTTGATAAGCTAAGTACTCTGAGGAATGGTTGTTTTTCTAAAAAAACAGGTTTCGTAACTTCTTTTAGTTCTATGTGCTCTTCTTTTGTTTCAAACACAGGTAATTCTTCTGGCAAGTCATCAAATGTGAAATCTTCGTCTACTTCTATTTCTGCCTCGCCTTTCTCTTCTTCTCCTGCAGCTAAATCTTCTAGTTCAAATTCTGCTTTGGTTTCTTTTTGAGAATCATCTTCTTCTGGGATTTCTTCAACTTTTTCATCTAAACCTTCTTTTAATTCATCAAACTCTGTTTCTTCTTCTTTGCCTTCTGGTAAGAAGTCATCAAGTCCTAAGTCAAAGTCTAAGTCTTCTTCTGAGAAGTCTGGGATTTCAAACGTAGCTTTTTCGTCCATCGACTTGGTAGTCATACCTCCTTGCTGTTCTACATTCGTATTTTCAGCTGGTTTTTGCTCCTCTTTTTGCTTTTTTTTAAACAGATCTAAAAATCCCATTTCTCCCTCTTTTTACTGTGTTTTATAAAAAACTCATTTATTACTATTAAAACTTTTGTTATTTCTCTTGAATAGTTAAACTTTTATCACGTCGTTGATTTTTGGAGTGTATACTTTTGACTTTGTTTCTCTTTG